>NZ_VIWV01000001.1:6622500-6765000 GCF_007829875.1 Streptomyces capillispiralis
CGTCGAGGCCCAGGTGCTGCAGTCCCTCGGCGTCGACTACATCGACGAGTCCGAGGTCCTCACCCCGGCCGACGAGGTCAACCACTCCGACAAGTGGGCGTTCACCACCCCGTTCGTCTGCGGTGCCACCAACCTGGGCGAGGCCCTGCGCCGCATCGCCGAGGGCGCCGCCATGATCCGCTCCAAGGGCGAGGCCGGCACCGGCAACGTCGTGGAGGCCGTGCGCCACCTGCGCCAGATCAAGAACGAGATCGCCCGCCTGCGCGGCTACGACAACAACGAGCTGTACGCCGCCGCCAAGGAGCTGCGCGCCCCGTACGAGCTGGTCAAGGAGGTCGCCGGGCTCGGCAGGCTCCCGGTCGTGCTGTTCTCCGCCGGCGGTGTGGCCACCCCGGCCGACGCCGCGCTGATGCGCCAGCTCGGCGCCGAGGGCGTCTTCGTCGGCTCCGGCATCTTCAAGTCCGGCGACCCGGCCAAGCGCGCCGCCGCCATCGTCAAGGCCACCACCTTCTACGACGACCCGAAGATCATCGCGGACGCGTCCCGCAACCTGGGCGAGGCCATGGTCGGCATCAACTGCGACACCCTCCCCGAGGCCGAGCGCTACGCCAACCGCGGCTGGTAACCCCTCATGACCGAAGCACCCGTCATAGGCGTCCTGGCTCTCCAGGGCGACGTACGGGAGCACCTCACCGCCCTGGCCGCGGCCGACGCCGCGGCCCGGGAGGTGCGGCGCCCCGAGGAACTCGCCGAGGTGGACGGCCTCGTCATCCCGGGCGGCGAGTCCACCACGATCTCCAAGCTGGCCGTCCTGTTCGGCCTGATGGAACCCCTGCGCGCGCGTGTACGCGACGGCATGCCCGTCTACGGCACCTGCGCCGGCATGATCATGCTGGCCGACAAGATCCTCGACCCGCGCTCCGGGCAGGAGACCGTCGGCGGCATCGACATGATCGTGCGCCGCAACGCCTTCGGACGGCAGAACGAGTCCTTCGAGGCCGCGGTCGACGTCAGGGGCGTCACCGGCGATCCGGTGGAGGGCGTCTTCATCCGCGCCCCCTGGGTGGAGTCCGTCGGCGCCGCCGCCGAGGTGCTCGCCGAGCACGACGGCCACATCGTCGCGGTCCGCCAGGGCAACGCCCTGGCCACGTCGTTCCACCCGGAACTCACCGGGGACCACCGCGTGCACGGCCTGTTCGTCGACATGGTGCGCGCGAACCGGGCGGCCGAGTCCTTGTAGGATTCCTGCGTTCGTTGCAGAGATGGGTTACGCGAAGGAGACAGGCAGATGTCCGGCCACTCTAAATGGGCCACGACGAAGCACAAGAAGGCCGTGATCGATGCCAAGCGCGGCAAGCTCTTCGCGAAGCTGATCAAGAACATCGAGGTCGCCGCGCGGATGGGCGGTGTCGACCTGGAGGGCAACCCCACCCTCTACGACGCCGTCCAGAAGGCCAAGAAGCAGTCGGTGCCGAACAAGAACATCGACTCCGCGATCAAGCGCGGCGGCGGTCTCGAGGCCGGCGGCGCCGACTACGAGACCATCATGTACGAGGGCTACGGCCCCAACGGTGTCGCGGTGCTCATCGAGTGCCTCACCGACAACCGCAACCGCGCCGCCTCCGACGTCCGTGTCGCGATGACCCGCAACGGCGGCTCCATGGCCGACCCGGGCTCGGTGTCGTACCTGTTCAACCGCAAGGGCGTGGTGATCGTCCCCAAGGGCGAGCTGAGCGAGGACGACGTCCTCGCCGCCGTCCTGGACGCGGGCGCCGAGGAGGTCAACGACCTCGGTGAGTCCTTCGAGGTGCTCAGCGAGGCCACCGACCTGGTCGCGGTCCGCACCGCCCTCCAGGACGCCGGCATCGACTACGACTCCGCCGAGGCCAACTTCGTCCCGACCATGCAGGTCGAGCTGGACGAGGAGGGCGCCAAGAAGATCTTCAAGCTGATCGACGCCCTGGAGGACAGCGACGACGTGCAGAACGTCTTCGCCAACTTCGACGTGAGCGACGAGATCATGGAGAAGGTCGACGCCTGACGTCGCCGAGGGCTGCAACGGCTCGACGGGCCGACGGGACGTTCCCGTCGGCCCGTTCCCTTGCCGGGCGTTGTCGGTGGCACCCGATAGCCTGCACAAACAGGCGATCGAAAGGCAGGGCTCGGCGTGCGCGTACTGGGGGTGGACCCGGGGCTGACCCGCTGCGGCGTCGGCGTCGTGGAGGGTGTCGCGGGCAGACCGCTCACCATGCTCGGCGTGGGAGTGGTGCGCACACCGGCGGACGCCGACCTCGGCCACCGCCTCGTCGCCGTCGAGCAGGGGCTCGAACAGTGGCTGGACGAACACCGGCCCGAGTTCGTCGCCGTGGAGCGCGTCTTCAGCCAGCACAACGTGCGCACCGTGATGGGCACCGCCCAGGCCAGCGCCGTCGCCATCCTGTGCGCCTCCCGCCGCGGCATCCCCGTCGCCCTGCACACCCCCAGCGAGGTCAAGGCCGCCGTCACCGGCTCGGGCCGCGCCGACAAGGCGCAGGTCGGCGCCATGGTCACCCGGCTGCTGCGGCTCGCCGCACCACCGAAGCCCGCCGACGCCGCCGACGCCCTCGCGCTCGCCATCTGCCACATCTGGCGCGCCCCCGCCCAGAACCGCCTCCAGCAGGCCGTCGCCCTGCACACCGCGAAAGCGGCCCAGCCGCCCACCGCCCCGCACGCATCGAAAGGCCGCACCACATGATCGCCTTCGTCAGCGGCACGGTCGCCGCCCTCGCCCCCGACGCCGCGGTGGTCGAGGTCGGCGGCGTCGGCATGGCCGTCCAGTGCACGCCGAACACGCTCTCCACGCTCCGCGTCGGACAGCCCGCGCAGCTCGCCACCTCCCTCGTCGTCCGCGAGGACTCCCTGACCCTGTACGGCTTCGCCGACGACGACGAGCGCCAGGTCTTCGAGCTGCTGCAGACCGCCAGCGGCGTCGGACCCCGGCTCGCCCAGGCCATGCTCGCCGTGCACACCCCCGACGCCCTGCGCCGAGCCGTCTCCACAGGGGACGAGAAGGCGCTCACCGCCGTCCCCGGCATCGGCAAGAAGGGCGCCCAGAAGCTCCTCCTCGAACTGAAGGACCGCCTCGGCGAACCCGTCGGCGCACCCGCCGTCGGCCGGCCGGTCACCACCGGCTGGCGCGACCAGCTGCACGCCGCCCTCATCGGCCTCGGCTACGCCACGCGCGAGGCCGACGAGGCCGTGTCCGCCGTGGCCCCCCAGGCGGAGGCCGCCGGGGGCACCCCCCAGGTGGGGCAGCTGCTGAAGGCGGCCCTGCAGACGCTGAACCGCGCCCGATAGCCCTACGGAGAGCCGAGGCATACGCACATGAACTGGGACGACACGACCGACACGCCCGCCGGCGACCGGCTCGTGGGCTCTGTCGCCGACCGTGAGGACCAGGCCGTGGAGGCCGCCCTGCGCCCCAAGGACCTGGGCGAGTTCATCGGCCAGGAGAAGGTCCGCGAACAGCTCGACCTGGTGCTGCGCGCCGCCCGCGCGCGCGGCGCCACCGCCGACCACGTGCTGCTCTCCGGCGCCCCCGGCCTCGGCAAGACCACCCTCTCGATGATCATCGCCGCCGAGATGGAGGCCCCCATCCGCATCACCTCGGGCCCGGCCATCCAGCACGCCGGCGATCTCGCGGCGATCCTCTCCTCCCTCCAGGAGGGCGAGGTCCTCTTCCTCGACGAGATCCACCGCATGTCCCGGCCCGCCGAGGAGATGCTCTACATGGCGATGGAGGACTTCCGCGTCGACGTCATCGTCGGCAAGGGCCCCGGCGCCACCGCCATCCCCCTGGAACTGCCGCCCTTCACCCTGGTCGGCGCCACCACCCGGGCCGGCCTGCTGCCGCCCCCGCTGCGCGACCGCTTCGGCTTCACCGCCCACATGGAGTTCTACGAGCCGGCCGAGCTGGAGCGGGTCGTCCACCGCTCGGCGAGCCTGCTCGACGTGGAGATCGACGCGGCCGGCGCCGCCGAGATCGCCGGCCGTTCCCGCGGCACCCCCCGCATCGCCAACCGCCTGCTGCGCCGCGTCCGCGACTACGCGCAGGTCAAGGCCGACGGGGTGATCACCCGGGACATCGCCGCGGCGGCCCTCGCGGTCTACGAGGTCGACGCCCGCGGCCTGGACCGGCTGGACCGGGCCGTGCTCGAGGCCCTGCTCAAGCTGTTCGGCGGCGGACCGGTCGGCCTGTCCACGCTCGCCGTCGCGGTGGGGGAGGAGCGTGAGACCGTGGAGGAGGTGGCGGAGCCCTTCCTGGTCCGGGAGGGCCTGCTCGCCCGCACCCCGCGCGGACGGGTCGCCACCCCGGCGGCATGGGCCCACCTCGGCCTCACCCCGCCCCGCGCCCACTCCGCCGGAAACGGACAAGGGGACCTGTTCGGGGCGTGACGGCGAGGACGATGGCCCAGGCAGGAACCCCGGTGCCATGCTGAGCGTTGTTCCCTGCGCGCGGACTCGCTTAGACTCCGCCGATGCCACCGTTGTCGGCGGCATCGCATACCCCCAACCATCAGGCCGTTCACCATCGCGGTCGTGTGAAGGAAGTTCCGACCCGTGAGTCTCCTGACCCTCCTCCCGTTCATTGTGCTCATCGGGGCCATGTTCCTGATGACCCGGTCGGCCAAGAAGAAGCAGCAGCAGGCCATCGACATGCGGAACCAGATGCAGCCCGGTTCCGGAGTCCGCACCATCGGGGGCATGTACGCCACGGTCAAGGAGGTCAACGAGGACACGGTCCTCCTCGACGCCGGCCCGGGTGTGGAACTGCTGTTCGCCAAGAACTCGATCGGCGCCGTCCTCACCGACGACGAGTACAACCGCATCGTCCACGGCATCGAGCACGACCTGAAGTCCGACGCCGACGTCGTCCCCGACGACGCCTCCTCCCTCACCGAGACCGACGACTCCTCCGACGCTGCCGCCGCCTCCGACGACACGCCTGTCGACCTCGGCAAGAAGGACGCGGCCGACGAGCCGGCCGACGCCGACACCACCGACGACGCCAAGGCGGACGCACAGTCGAAGAAGTCCGACGGCGACTCCGAGGCGAAGTAGTCGTGTCCCGGGGCGCGCGGGTACTGCCCGCGCGCCCCTGGACATGCCCAGCTCGCACGGAATCCCGACACCATGTCATGGCCACACCCGCCCCCTGACCCGGGGCGAGGCGGCCCGAGAGGGAGTACGAGAAGGTGGCAGCACCTAAAAAGGGCGGGAACGCGGGCGCCCAGAGCAAGCCGTGGCGCTCGCTGGCCCTGATCCTGATCGCCATCGTGGCGCTCACGGGGGGCATGTTCGCATCCGGGCACACCACTCCGCGGCTCGGCATCGACCTGGCCGGCGGTACGAGCATCACCCTGGCGGCGGTCCCCGAGGCCGGCCAGGAGTCCGCGATCAACAAGACCAACATGGACACGGCGGTCTCCATCATGGAGCGCCGGGTCAACGGTCTCGGTGTCTCCGAGGCGGAGGTCCAGACCCAGGGCACCCGCAACATCATCGTCAACATTCCCAAGGGCACGAACTCCAAGCAGGCCCGGGAACAGGTCGGCACCACCGCGAAGCTCTACTTCCGTCCCGTGATCGCCACCGAACTCGCCGGTGGCGGCGCCGCCCCCACGCCCAGCGCGACCGGCGAGGGCTCGGAGCAGGACACCGGCGGGGACAAGGCGACCGACAAGGCCACGGAGAAGGCCACCGACGGCTCCTCCCCGTCCGCCTCCGGCAGCCCCTCGGCGAGCACCACCACCCAGGGCCGTGCGCTCACCGACGCCCTGAAGGCCGACGAGACGCCCTCCGCCTCCCCGAGCGGCGCTGCCGACGACAAGGCCAGCCCCACCCCCTCCGCGACCGGCGGCACCTCCGAGAGCGAGCTCCAGGCCCAGTACGCCGCGCTCGACTGCACCAAGGAGGACGTCCGCGCCACGGCCGGTGACGGCGCCAAGTCCACCGACTCCACCGTGGCCTGCGGCCAGAACTCCCAGGGCCAGTGGCAGAAGTACATCCTCGGCCCGGCGGCGGTCGACGGCACGGAGGTCGACAAGGCCCAGGCCGTCCTGAACACCCAGACCGGTGCCGGCTGGACCGTCACCATGGACTTCACGGACAAGGGCGCCAAGAAGTTCGCCGACATCACCGGCCAGCTCGCCCAGAAGCAGTCCCCGCAGAACCAGTTCGCCATCGTCCTGGACGGCGAGGTCGTCTCCGACCCCTACGTCAGCCAGGCGCTGACCGGCGGCAACGCCGAGATCTCCGGCAACTTCACCCAGCAGTCCTCGCAGGAACTGTCGAACATGCTGTCCTACGGTGCCCTGCCGCTCTCCTTCCGCGAGGACAGCGTCACCACCGTCACCGCCGCCCTCGGCGGCGAGCAGCTGGAGGCCGGACTGATCGCCGGCGCCATCGGCCTCGCCCTGGTCGTCCTCTACCTGCTGGTCTACTACCGCGGCCTGTCCTTCATCGCGCTCCTGTCGCTGCTGGTGTCCGCCGCGCTCACCTACGTGATCATGTCGCTGCTCGGCCCGACCATCGGCTTCGCGCTGAACCTGCCGGCCGTCTGCGGCGCCATCGTCGCGATCGGCATCACGGCGGACTCGTTCATCGTCTACTTCGAACGGGTCCGGGACGAGATCCGCGAGGGCCGCACCCTGCGCCCCGCCGTGGAGCGCGCCTGGCCGCGCGCCCGGCGCACCATCCTGGTCTCGGACTTCGTGTCCTTCCTCGCCGCCGCCGTGCTCTTCGTCGTCACCGTCGGCAAGGTCCAGGGCTTCGCGTTCACGCTCGGCCTGACCACCGTGCTCGACGTCGTGGTGGTGTTCCTCTTCACCAAGCCGCTGCTGACGCTGATGGCCCGCCGGAAGTTCTTCGCGAGCGGCCACAAGTGGTCCGGCCTCGACCCGCAGGCCCTGGGCGCCAAGCCGCCGCTGCGCCGCACCCGCCGTCCCGTCCGCCCGGCCGCCGGCCCCGTCGACCCGAAGGAGGCGTGAGAGATGTCGAAGCTCGGCAACCTCGGCGCCCGACTGCACCACGGCGAGGTCGGCTACGACTTCGTCAAGAACCGCAAGATCTGGTACGGCATCTCCATCCTGATCACCATCACGGCCATCGTCGGCCTGGCGGTGCGCGGCCTGCACATGGGCATCGAGTTCCAGGGCGGAGCGGTCTTCACCACCCCGAAGAACATGAGCGTCTCGGTCGCCACGGCCGAGGAGTACGCGGAGGAAGCCTCCGGGCACGACGCCATCGTCCAGAAGCTGGGCGACGGCAGCATGCGCATCCAGGTCGCGGGCATCGACACCAACACCTCGGACAGGATCAAGGACACGCTCGCCGAGGACCTCAAGGTCGACGCGGAGCAGATCAACGCCGAACTGGTCGGTCCCAGCTGGGGAGAGCAGATCGCCAACAAGGCCTGGCAGGGCCTCGGCATCTTCCTCATCCTGGTCGTGATCTATCTGGCGATCGCCTTCGAATGGCGCATGGCGGTCGCCGCGTTCGTCGCGCTGATCCACGACATCACCATCACGGTCGGCATCTACGCCCTCGTCGGCTTCGAGGTCACACCGGGCACGGTGATCGGTCTGCTGACCATCCTCGGTTACTCGCTGTACGACACGGTCGTCGTCTTCGACAGCCTCAAGGAACAGACGAGAGACATCACCAAGCAGACCCGCTGGACCTACAGCGAGATCGCCAACCGCTCCATCAACAGCACCCTGGTCCGGTCCATCAACACCACGGTGGTCGCGCTGCTGCCCGTGGCGGGCCTGCTGTTCATCGGTGGCGGTGTCCTCGGCGCCGGCATGCTGAACGACATCTCGCTGTCGCTGTTCGTCGGCCTCGCCGCCGGCGCGTACTCCTCGATCTTCATCGCCACCCCGCTCGTCGCCGACCTCAAGGAGCGCGAGCCGGCGATGCGGTCGCTGAAGAAGCGCATCCTCGCCAAGCGCGCCCAGGCCCCGGCCGGGGGCGAGCCCGAGGACGCCACGGTCTCCGACGGCGACTACGGCGACGAGCCCGAGGACGCCGCACCCGCCGTCGTCGGCCCCCGCGACCAGTCGGCCTCCCGCGGCCGCGGCCGCGGCCGTCCCTCCGGGAAGCGCCGATGACCGGGATCGCGGACCTGCTGCTCAGCCGCATCCGGGACGTGGCGGACTACCCGGAGCCGGGCGTGATGTTCAAGGACATCACCCCGCTCCTGGCGGACCCCGCCGCCTTCACCGCGCTCAGCGACGCCCTGGCGGACATCGCCCGCGACACCGGCGCCACCAAGGTCGTCGGCCTGGAGGCCCGGGGCTTCATCCTCGGCGCCCCGGTCGCCGTCCGCGCGGGCCTCGGATTCATCCCCGTACGCAAGGCGGGCAAGCTCCCCGGAGCCACCCTCAGCCAGGCCTACGACCTGGAGTACGGCTCCGCCGAGATCGAGGTCCACGCGGAGGACATCTCCGCCGACGACCGCGTCCTGGTGGTCGACGACGTCCTCGCCACCGGAGGCACCGCCGAGGCGTCCGTCCAGCTCATCCGCAGGGCGGGCGCCGAGGTCGCGGGCCTCGCCGTCCTGATGGAGCTCGGCTTCCTCGGGGGCCGCGCCCGGCTGGAACCGGTCCTGGCCGGCGCCCCGCTGGAGGCGCTGCTCACGGTCTGACCGGCCGGGGCACGGACGCGGAGCCCCTCACCCCACCACGCGGGCGGACCCGGAGGAATCCGGTGTCCGCCCCGTGCGTTTCCGGGGTAGACGGTCCTCACACGGCTCCGCAGGCGATCCGCAGGCCAGGGATCGCTACCATGGGGTCTCCGGAGCCTCGACCGGGGGACCCGGATCGCGCACGAGGAGTCCTCTTGCCAGACGAGGCCCAGCACCTGACCGCCGCCAAGCCCGAGTCCGCCTCGGCGGCCGCGGCGAAGCCCGCGCCGACCACGCCCCAGGCCAAGAACGACCCCCGCGGGCCGGTCCAGCACGCCCAGGCCGCCCCCGTCGACAAGCCCGAGCAGCCGCGGCCCAAGCCGGCCCCGTCCGAGCGCTCCGCCCCCGTGGTCCGCCCGAACACCGGACAGCCCGCCCGCTCCGGCTCCTCCAACCGCGTCCGCGCCCGCCTCGCCCGGCTCGGCGTCCAGCGCGCCAACCCGTACAACCCGGTGCTGGAGCCGCTGCTGCGGATCGTCCGCAGCAACGACCCCAAGATCGAGAACGCCACGCTGCGCCAGATCGAGAGCGCCTACCAGGTCGCCGAGCGCTGGCACCGCGGCCAGAAGCGCAAGAGCGGCGACCCGTACATCACGCACCCGCTCGCCGTCACCACGATCCTCGCCGAGCTCGGCATGGACCCGGCCACCCTGATGGCCGGACTGCTGCACGACACGGTCGAGGACACCGAGTACGGCCTGGAGCAGCTCCGCCGCGACTTCGGCGACACCGTCGCCCTCCTCGTCGACGGCGTCACCAAGCTGGACAAGGTCAAGTTCGGCGAGGCCGCGCAGGCCGAGACCGTGCGCAAGATGGTCGTCGCCATGGCCAAGGACCCCCGCGTCCTGGTCATCAAGCTCGCCGACCGCCTGCACAACATGCGCACCATGCGCTACCTCAAGCGCGAGAAGCAGGAGAAGAAGGCGCGCGAGACCCTGGAGATCTACGCGCCGCTCGCCCACCGCCTGGGCATGAACACCATCAAGTGGGAGCTGGAGGACCTCGCCTTCGCGATCCTCTACCCCAAGATGTACGACGAGATCGTCCGCCTGGTCGCCGAGCGCGCCCCCAAGCGCGACGAGTACCTCGCCATCGTCACCGACGAGGTGCAGCAGGACCTGCGGGCGGCCCGCATCAAGGCGACCGTCACCGGCCGCCCGAAGCACTACTACAGCGTCTACCAGAAGATGATCGTCCGCGGCCGTGACTTCGCGGAGATCTACGACCTGGTGGGCATCCGCGTCCTCGTGGACACCGTCCGCGACTGCTACGCGGCCCTCGGCACGGTGCACGCGCGGTGGAACCCGGTCCCCGGCCGGTTCAAGGACTACATCGCGATGCCCAAGTTCAACATGTACCAGTCGCTGCACACGACGGTCATCGGCCCCGGCGGCAAGCCCGTCGAACTGCAGATCCGCACCTTCGACATGCACCGCCGCGCCGAGTACGGCATCGCCGCGCACTGGAAGTACAAGCAGGAGGCCGTCGCCGGCGCCTCCAAGGTCCGCACCGACGCGCCGAAGTCCTCCGGCAAGGACAAGGACGCCATCAACGACATGGCGTGGCTGCGGCAGCTCCTCGACTGGCAGAAGGAGACCGAGGACCCGGGCGAGTTCCTGGAGTCGCTGCGCTTCGACCTCTCCCGCAACGAGGTCTTCGTCTTCACCCCCAAGGGCGACGTCATAGCGCTCCCGGCCGGCGCCACCCCGGTCGACTTCGCCTACGCGGTCCACACCGAGGTCGGCCACCGCACCATAGGGGCCCGGGTCAACGGCCGCCTCGTCCCGCTGGAATCCACCCTGGACAACGGCGACCTGGTGGAGGTCTTCACCTCCAAGGCCGCAGGCGCCGGCCCCTCCCGCGACTGGCTCGGCTTCGTCAAGTCGCCGCGCGCCCGCAACAAGATCCGCGCCTGGTTCTCCAAGGAGCGCCGCGACGAGGCGATCGAGCAGGGCAAGGACGCCATCGTCCGCGCGATGCGCAAGCAGAACCTGCCGATCCAGCGGATCCTGACCGGCGACTCCCTGGTCACCCTGGCGCACGAGATGCGCTACTCGGACATCTCCGCGCTGTACGCGGCGATCGGCGAGGGCCATGTCTCCGCGCAGAACATCGTGCAGAAACTGGTCCAGGCGCTCGGCGGCGAGGAGGCGGCCACCGAGGAGATCGACGAGACGGTCCCGCCGGCCCGCGGCCGCTCCCGCAAGCGCCGCTCCAGCGCCGATCCGGGTGTCATCGTCAAGGGCGTCGAGGACGTGTGGGTCAAGCTCGCCCGCTGCTGCACGCCGGTGCCCGGCGACCCCATCATCGGCTTCGTGACCCGCGGCAGCGGGGTGTCCGTCCACCGCAGCGACTGCGTCAACGTCGACTCGCTCTCCCGCGAGCCCGAGCGGATCCTCGAGGTCGAGTGGGCGCCCACCCAGTCCTCGGTGTTCCTGGTCGCCATCCAGGTCGAGGCACTGGACCGCTCCCGGCTGCTGTCGGACGTCACCCGCGTGCTGTCGGACCAGCACGTCAACATCCTCTCCGCGGCCGTCCAGACCTCCCGCGACCGGGTCGCCACCTCCCGCTTCACCTTCGAGATGGGCGACCCCAAGCACCTCGGGCACGTCCTGAAGGCCGTACGGGGCGTGGAGGGCGTCTACGACGTCTACCGGGTCACCTCCGCCCGCAACCGCACGTAGCGCACACGGAAGGGGGCTCCCGCACCACGTGTGCGGGAGCCCCCTTCCGTGTGACCGCGTGATCAGCCGCCGAACTCCTGGAGGCCCTTCAGCGCCTGGTCCAGCAGGGCCTGGCGGCCCTCCAGCTCCCGCTCCAGCTTCTCCGCCTTCGCGGTGTTGCCCTGCGCGCGAGCCTGCTCGATCTGGCCCTTCAGCTTGTCCACGGCGGCCTGGAGCTGACCGGTCAGACCCGCGGCACGCGCGCGTGCCTCCGGGTTCGTCCGGCGCCACTCGGTCTCCTCGGCCTCCTGTAGGGCCCGCTCCACGGCGTGCATCCGGCCCTCGACCTTCGGGCGGGCGTCCCGCGGCACGTGGCCGATGGCCTCCCAGCGCTCGTTGATCCCGCGGAACGCGGCCCGCGCGGCCTTCAGGTCCGTGATCGGCAGGAGCTTCTCGGCCTCCCCGGCCAGCTCCTCCTTGAGCTTGAGGTTCTCGGCCTGCTCCGCGTCACGCTCGGCGAAGACGGAGCTGCGGGCGGCGAAGAAGACGTCCTGAGCGCCGCGGAAGCGGTTCCACAGGTCGTCCTCGTGCTCGCGCTGCGCGCGGCCCGCGGCCTTCCACTCCGACATCAGCTCGCGGTAACGGGCGGCCGTCGGCCCCCAGTCCGTCGAACCCGACAGCGACTCGGCCTCGGCGACCAGCCGCTCCTTGACCCGGCGGGCCTCCTCGCGCTGCGCGTCCAGCTGCGCGAAGTGCTGCTTGCGCCGCTTGGAGAACGCCGACCGCGCGTGCGAGAACCGGTGCCACAGCTCGTCGTCGGACTTGCGGTCCAGCCGCGGCAGACCCTTCCAGGTGTCCACCAGCGCCCGCAGCCGCTCCCCGGCCGCCCGCCACTGGTCGGACCGGGCCAGCTCCTCCGCCTCGGCGACCAGCGCCTCCTTGGCATGACGCGCCTCGTCGGACTGCTTGGCGCGCTGCGCCTTGCGCTCCTCGCGACGCGCCTCCACCAGCTCCACGAGCGCGTCCAGCCGCTTCCTGAGGGCGTCCAGGTCACCGACCGCGTGATGGGCGTCGACCTGCTCGCGCAGATGCCCGATCGCGGTCTGCGCGTCCTTGGACGACAGGTCGGTGGTCTTGACACGCTTCTCGAGGAGGCCGATCTCGACAACCAGGCCCTCGTACTTGCGCTCGAAGTAGGCCAGCGCCTCATCGGGAGAGCCGGCCTGCCAGGAACCGACGACCTGCTCGCCGTCGGCCGTACGCACGTACACGGTCCCCGTCTCGTCGACGCGGCCCCACGGGTCGCTGCTCACAGCGCCTCCTCCACATGATGCCGTCGAGGGGGCCTCGAAGCTCCCCCGGGCATCGTCCACAGTTTCGTCACGGCCAACATAGGCGACCGACGGGATGCCTGTCCGCATCCCGCGCGACCGAAATTTCGCAGTTGGGGGTCAGGATGAGGCGACGGTCGCCTTGTCGATCACGACCGTCGCGTTGGGCGCCCCGTCGCCCGCTCCGGTGCTCTCCCCGGCGTCGGCGATCTTCTTCAGCACCTTCATGCCGGACTCGGAGACGGTCCCGAACGGTGTGTAGCTGGGCGGGAGCTGACTGTCCTGGTAGACCAGGAAGAACTGGCTTCCGCCACTGTCCTTCTGCCCGGTGTTGGCCATGGCGACCGTGCCCGCCGGATAGATGTTGTCCTTCAGGCTTTTGTCCTTCAGGTTCTCGTCCGGGATCGTGTAGCCGGGGCCCCCGGTGCCGGTGCCCGTCGGGTCACCGCACTGCAGCACGTAGATGCCGTTGGTGGTGAGCCGGTGGCACTTGCTGTGGTCGAAGTAGCCCTTCTCCGCGAGGAACGCGAAGGAGTTGACGGTGTGCGGCGCCGCCGACGCCTTCAGCTCCACGTCTATCGCGCCACAGGTCGTGTCGAGCTTCAGGGTGTACTTCGCCGACTTGTCGATGGACATCGCCGGCTCCTTCTTCCAGGTCTCCGACTTGACCTTGCCCTCGGCGGGCTTCTCGCACGGGTCCGGCGCCTTGCTCGGCGCCGAGGCGCTCGGCGTCACCTCCGCGTTCGCGTTGGTCTTGTCGTCGTCCTGCTTCAGCGTCCCGGTCGTGTACAGCGCGAGGCTGCCCACGAGGACGACACCGAGCACGGACGCGACCACCGAGTTGCGGATCCGAGACTTGCGCCGCGCCTCGGTGCGCCGCTGCTGCTGCCGCAAGAACTTCTCCCGGGCGAGCTGACGCCGCCGCTGTTCCTGGCTGACCACCGGGTTCTCTCCTCATGCGTCTCGTGTGCCGGCCGGTACGCGTGCGTGCGTGCGGTGAGCCGACCGCCTGCGTGTGCCCCGTACCGTATATGGGTTCGCTGAGGAAACGGCAGCGCCGGTAGGCTCTGACCACGGGCGCAGCCCCGTCGCAAGCCTCCCGTATCGACACAACGAAGGACGATCGTGCTCATTGCCGGGTTCCCCGCCGGGGCCTGGGGGACGAACTGTTATCTCGTCGCCCCCGCCGCCGGTGAGGAGTGCGTGATCATCGACCCCGGCCACCAGGCCGCCCCCGGAGTCGAGGAGGCGGTCCGCAAGCACCGGCTCAAGCCGGTCGCCGTCGTCCTGACGCACGGCCACATCGACCACGTCGCCTCGGTCGTCCCGGTCTGCGGAGCGCACGACGTACCGGCCTGGATCCACCCCGAGGACCGGTACATGATGAGCGACCCCGAGAAGGGCATAGGCCGCGCCATCGGGATGCCGCTCATGGGCGAGCTGACCGTGGGGGAGCCGGACGACGTCCGCGAACTGACCGACGGCACGAAACTGGAGCTGGCGGGCCTGGAGCTGACGGTCGCGCACGCGCCGGGCCATACCAAGGGGTCGGTGACCTTCGGCCTGCCCGAGGCGGCGGACATCCCGCCGGTGTTCTTCTCGGGCGACCTGCTGTTCGCCGGCTCCATCGGACGCACCGACCTGCCCGGCGGTGACATGGCCGAGATGCTCGACTCGCTGGCCCGCGTGTGCCTGCCGCTCGACGACTCGACCGTGGTGCTGTCCGGCCACGGCCCCCAGACGACCATCGGCCGGGAGCGCGCCACCAACCCGTATCTGCGGCAGGTGGCGTCCGGCCCGGGAGCGGATGTGGACGCTCCCCGACGAGGAATGTGACGAGAGACCTCCGTGAGCACCTTCAAGGCCCCCAAGGGCACGTACGACCTGATCCCGCCGGACAGCGCCAAGTACCTCGCCGTCCGCGAGGCCATCGCCGCCCCGCTGCGCGGCTCCGGCTACGGCTACATCGAGACCCCCGGCTTCGAGAACGTCGAACTGTTCGCGCGCGGTGTCGGCGAGTCCACCGACATCGTGACCAAGGAGATGTACGCCTTCGAGACCAAGGGCGGCGACCGCCTCGCCCTGCGCCCCGAGGGCACGGCGTCCGTGCTGCGCGCCGCCCTGGAGGCCAACCTGCACAAGGCCGGCAACCTCCCGGTCAAGCTCTGGTACTCCGGCTCGTACTACCGCTACGAGCGCCCGCAGAAGGGCCGTTACCGCCACTTCTCCCAGGTCGGCGCCGAGGCGATCGGCGCGGAGGATCCCGCCCTGGACGCCGAGCTGATCATCCTGGCCGACCAGGCGTACCGCTCGCTGGGCCTGCAGAACTTCCGCATCCTGCTCAACAGCCTCGGCGACAAGGAGTGCCGCCCGGTGTACCGGGCCGCGCTGCAGGACTTCCTGCGCGGCCTGGACCTCGACGAGGACACCCTGCGCCGCGCGGACATCAACCCGCTGCGCGTCCTGGACGACAAGCGCGAGTCGGTGCAGAAGCAGCTGACCGGCGCCCCGCTGCTGCGCGACTACCTGTGCGACGCCTGCAAGGCGTACCACGAGGAGGTCCGCGAGCTGATCACGGCCGCGGGCGTGGCCTTCGAGGACGACCCCAAGCTGGTGCGCGGCCTGGACTACTACACGCGCACCACCTTCGAGTTCGTCCACGACGGCCTCGGCTCGCAGTCCGCCGTGGGCGGCGGCGGCCGCTACGACGGCCTGTCCGAGATGATCGGCGGCCCCGCGCTGCCCTCCGTCGGCTGGGCCCTCGGCGTCGACCGCACGGTGCTGGCCCTGGAGGCGGAGGGCGTCGAGCTCGAACTCCCCGCCACCACCAGCGTGTTCGCCGTCCCGCTCGGCGAGGAGGCCCGCCGGGTGCTGTTCGCCAAGGTCACCGAGCTGCGCAAGAACGGCGTCGCCGCCGACTTCGCCTACGGCGGCAAGGGCCTCAAGGCCGCCATGAAGGCCGCCAACCGCTCGGGCGCCCGCTACGCCCTGGTGCTGGGCGAACGCGACCTCGCCGAGGGCGTCGTCCAGCTCAAGGAGATGGAGTCCGGCGAGCAGACCGCGGTCGGCATCAACGAGATCGTGGCGGAGCTGGAGTCCCGGCTCGGCTGAGCCCTCCCCGCGACCCGCCGAGGCGCCGGATGCCCGCCGAGGGCACCGGCGCCTTCGCCGTCAACGCAAGCATCCCGGTTCCCCCGGCCGGATGATCTCGGACGGAACGTCTGTACGGCCGTCCCCCGCGCACCGGCCGAAACCGCACGCCCACGGGCGACCGCCCGGCCTTGCTTATGTCCGCACAACGGCGCATCCACAGCCCCGTACGGCACAATGGCCCTGCCCGAAGCAGGTCCCACCCACTCGTGACGGAATCGGCGTGATGAGCAAGACGACTGTCAGGGACGTCGACATGGAGCCCGAACCCTCGCCCTCGCCGCAGCGCTCCGCCGCCGCGCCGCGCACGGAGGGCGCGAGCCGGGCGTTCGCCCTGCTCCTGGTGATCACCGGCGCGGCCGGTGTGCTCGCCGCCTGGGTGATCACGCTCGACAAGTTCAAACTGCTCGAGGCCAAGGTCAGGGGCGAGACGTTCGTCCCCGGGTGCAGCCTCAACCCCGTCGTCTCCTGCGGCAGCGTGATGGAGAGCGACCAGGCCGCCGTCTTCGGCTTCCCCAACCCGATGCTCGGCCTCGTCACCTACGGCATCGTGGTGTGCGTCGGCATGAGCCTGCTGGCCCGGGCCCGCTTCCCGCGCTGGTACTGGCTCACCTTCAACGCGGGCACGCTCTTCGGCGTCGTCTTCTGCGCCTGGCTGATGTTCCAGTCCCTGTACCGGATCAACGCCCTGTGCCTGTGGTGCTGCCTGGCCTGGGTCGCCACGATCGTCATGTTCTGGTACGTCACGTCGTTCAACGTCCGCCAGGGCTTCCTGCCCGCCCCGGGCTGGCTGAAGGGCTTCTTCGGCGAGTTCACCTGGGTGCTGCCGGTCCTGCACATCGGGATCATCGGCATGCTGGTCCTCACGCGCTGGTGGGACTTCTGGACCAGCTGATCGCCCGTCCCCGGGCTGTCGGTGCGGTGCCTTAGGGTTTCAGCGTGGAGCCCGACCTGTTCACCGCCGCAGCAGAAGAACGCCAGGAGAAGGATCCGACCGGCAGCCCCCTGGCGGTCCGGATGCGCCCGCGCACCCTCGACGAGGTGGTGGGCCAGCAACACCTGCTGAAGCCCGGCTCCCCCCTGCGCAGACTGGTCGGCGAGGGGGCCGGGGGCCCCGCGGGGCCCTCCTCGGTGATCCTCTGGGGCCCGCCCGGCACCGGCAAGACGACCCTCGCCTACGTGGTCTCCAAGGCCACCAACAAGCGCTTCGTCGAGCTGTCCGCGATCACCGCCGGCGTCAAGGAGGTCCGCGCGGTCATCGACGGCGCCCGCCGCGCCTCCGGCGGGTACGGCCAGGAGACCGTCCTCTTCCTCGACGAGATCCACCGCTTCAGCAAGGCCCAGCAGGACTCCCTGCTCCCCGCCGTCGAGAACCGCTGGGTCACCCTGATCGCCGCGACCACCGAGAACCCCTACTTCTCGGTCATCTCCCCCCTGCTCTCCCGGTCCCTGCTGCTCACCCTCGAACCGCTCACCGACGAGGACGTCCGGGGCCTGCTGAAGCGCGCGCTCACCGACGAGCGGGGCCTGAAGGGCGCCGTCACGCTCCCCGAGGACACCGAGAACCACTTCCTGCGCATCGCCGGCGGTGACGCCCGTCGCGCGCTGACCGCCCTGGAGGCCGCCGCGGGGGCCGCCCTCGACAAGGGCGAGCCGGAGATAACCCTGGCCACCCTGGAGGAGACGGTCGACCGGGCGGCCGTGAAGTACGACCGCGACGGCGACCAGCACTACGACGTCGCCAGCGCCCTGATCAAGTCGATCCGCGGCTCCGACGTCGACGCCGCCCTGCACTACCTGGCCCGCATGATCGAGGCCGGTGAGGACCCGCGATTCATCGCCCGCCGGCTGATGATCTCCGCCAGCGAGGACATCGGCCTCGCCGATCCGAACGCACTGCCCCTCGCCGTCGCCGCGGCCCAGGCCGTCGCCATGATCGGCTTCCCTGAGGCCGCCCTCACCCTCAGCCACGCCACCATCGCCCTCGCCCTGGCCCCCAAGTCCAACGCCGCCACCACCGCGATCGGCGCCGCCCTCGACGACGTGCGCAAGGGGCTGGCCGGACCGGTGCCGTCCCATCTGCGGGACAGCCACTACAAGGGCGCCACCAAGCTCGGCCACGGCCAGGGGTACGTGTACCCGCACGACCTGCCCGAGGGCATCGCCGAACAGCAGTACGCGCCGGACGCCCTGAAGGACCGCGCGTACTACGAGCCCACCCGGCACGGCGCGGAGGCGCGGTACGCGGACGCGGTGGAGTGGACCAGGAAGCACCTGGGGCGGAAGCGGTCCTGACCACCCTGTAGACTTGCCCGAAGTGCTGCGTCCCGTGTCCGGCTCCGGTCGGCGCCTCAGGCGGGACATCCAGCCGGATCGTTCGATCCAGGAGCGTCGCGCACCGTCGTAGGTGTCGCGGGCAGCCCACCACCACCCGTCAGTCCCGGGAGCGGTCGGTGGGCCGTTCGTGTGCTGCACGTATGTGCCCAGACCAGGGGAGCGGCTGCCTGACACGTCCTTCGTGGACCTGTCGGGAATTCCCCCGGCTGCGGATGCGACCTCCCGTAACCCTGAGGCAGCCGAAGAGGAAAAGGAAAAGAAGTGGCGAACCAGTCCCGCCCCAAGGTCAAGAAGTCGCGTGCCCTCGGCATCGCGCTGACCCCGAAGGCCGTCAAGTACTTCGAGGCCCGCCCCTACCCGCCGGGCGAGCACGGCCGCGGCCGCAAGCAGAACTCGGACTACAAGGTCCGTCTGCTCGAGAAGCAGCGTCTGCGCGCGCAGTACGACGTGTCCGAGCGCCAGCTCGTCCGCGCCTACGAGCGTGCCTCGAAGGTCCAGGGCAAGACCGGTGAGGCCCTGATCATCGAGCTCGAGCGCCGCCTCGACGCGCTGGTCCTGCGTTCGGGCATCGCCCGCACGATCTACCAGGCCCGCCAGATGGTCGTCCACGGCCACATCCAGGTCAACGGCAAGAAGGTCGACAAGCCCTCCTTCCGTGTCCGCCCGGACGACGTCGTGCAGGTCCGCGACCGTTCCAAGGAGAAGACCCTCTTCACGATCGCCCGTGAAGGCGGCTTCGCCCCCGACGGTGAGACCCCGCGCTACCTCCAGGTGAACCTCAAGTCCCTGGCGTTCCGCCTGGACCGTGAGCCGAACCGCAAGGAGATCCCGGTGATCTGCGACGAGCAGCTCGTCGTCGAGTACTACGCCCGCTGACCCCAGCAGGCGCGCGGTACCCCGGCCCGCCGTCTCCCCGCCCTCCAGGGCGGGCGAGGCGGCGGGCTCTTCTTCACCCGGTACCGGCCCCTTCCGCACCCCGCGGCGGAGCTCCCGTGACTTCGGCGGCGGCGGACGGTAATCCGGTACGGAGTCGTGTCACCGGCGCGATAGGCTCGGTCACACGACTTTCTCGATGTTCAGGCGCGTTTCAAGGGAGCGGGTGCACACAGTGTCCGGTGGCGAGGTGGCCGGAATCCTGGTGGCCGTCTTCTGGGCGATCCTGGTCTCCTTCCTCGCCGTCGCCCTGGCGAGGCTGGCCCAGACGCTCCGGGCGACCACCAGGCTCGTGGCGGAGGTGACCGACCAGGCCGTCCCGCTGCTCGCGGACGCCTCCTCGGCAGTGCGCTCCGCGCAGACCCAGATCGAACGGGTCGACGCGATCGCCTCCGACGTCCAGGAGGTCACCTCCAACGCCTCCGCGCTGTCGACCACCGTGGCCTCGACCTTCGGAGGCCCCCTGGTCAAGGTCGCCGCGTTCGGCTACGGCGTGCGCCGGGCCGTCAGCGGCCGCAAGGAGGAGACTCCGCCGAAGACGCCGCGGCGTACCGTGATCGTGGGCCGCACCGTCCCGGGCACTCGCAGGGAAAAGCGCACCCGGCGAAAGAAGGACTGACCCAGTGTTCCGCCGAACCTTCTGGTTCACCACCGGCGTGGCCGCCGGTGTGTGGGCCACCACCAAGGTCAACCGCAAGCTCAAGCAGCTGACGCCCGAGCACCTCGCCGTCGCCGCGGCGAACAAGGCGATCGAGGCCGGCGGCCGCCTGAAGGACCGCGCGGTCGACTTCGCGCTCGAGGTCCGCGACAACATGGCCCAGCGGGAGGCCGAACTCGGCGACGCGCTCGGGCTCAACGCCCCCGTCGACCGCGAACTCCCCCCGCCCCGGAGCTACGCCGTCATCGAGAACCGCAACAGCTCCAAGTACGTCGAGGGCCCGGCACGGAAGTCGACGTACCCCACGTACCCGTACAACCGGAATGAGGACCACTGATGGAGTCGGCCGAGATCCGCCGCCGCTGGCTGAGCTTCTTCGAGGAGCGCGGGCACACCGTCGTCCCGTCGGCGTCGCTCATCGCGGACGACCCGACTCTGCTGCTCGTCCCGGCCGGCATGGTGCCCTTCAAGCCCTACTTCCTCGGCGAGGTCAAGCCGCCCTTCGACCGCGCCACCAGCGTGCAGAAGTGCGTGCGCACCCCCGACATCGAAGAGGTCGGCAAGACCACCCGCCACGGCACGTTCTTCCAGATGTGCGGCAACTTCTCCTTCGGCGACTACTTCAAGGAAGGCGCCATCAAGCTCGCCTGGGAGCTGCTCACCGGCTCCCTGGACGAGGGCGGCTACGGCCTCGACCCCGAGCGGCTGTGGATCACCGTCTACCAGGACGACGACGAGGCCGAGCAGATCTGGCGCGACGTCGTCGGGGTCCCCGCCGAGCGCATCCAGCGCCTGGGCAAGAAGGACAACTTCTGGTCCATGGGCGTCCCCGGCCCCTGCGGCCCCTGCTCCGAGATCAACTACGACCGCGGCCCCGAGTTCGGCGTCGAGGGCGGACCCGCCGTCAACGACGAGCGGTACGTGGAGATCTGGAACCTCGTCTTCATGCAGTACGAGCGGGGCGAGGGAACCGGCAAGGACGACTTCGAGATCCTCGGGGACCTGCCCAGCAAGAACATCGACACCGGCCTGGGTCTCGAGCGCCTCGCCATGATTCTGCAGGGCGTGCAGAACATGTACGAGATCGACACCTCCATGGCCGTGATCGACAAGGCCACCGAGCTGACCGGCGTCCGCTACGGCGACGCCCAGGCCTCGGACGTCTCCCTGCGCGTGGTCACCGACCACATGCGCACCGCCACCATGCTCATCGGCGACGGCGTCACCCCCGGCAACGAGGGCCGCGGCTACGTGCTGCGCCGCATCATGCGCCGCGCCATCCGCAACATGCGCCTGCTCGGCGCCACCGGCCCGGTGGTCAAGGACCTCATCGAGGTCGTGATCGGCATGATGGGCCAGCAGTACCCGGAGCTGATCACCGACCGCGAGCGGATCGAGAAGGTCGCCCTCGCCGAGGAGAACGCCTTCCTCAAGACGCTGAAGGCCGGCACCAACATCCTCGACACCGCCGTCAGCGACACCAAGGCCGCCGGTGGCGCCGTGCTGCCCGGCGACAAGGCCTTCCTGCTCCACGACACCTGGGGCTTCCCGATCGACCTCACCCTGGAGATGGCCGCCGAACAGGGCCTCTCCGTGGACGAGGACGGCTTCCGCCGCCTGATGAAGGAGCAGCGGGAGCGGGCCAAGGCCGACGCCCGGGCCAAGAAGACCGGCCACGCCGACCTCGGCGCCTACCGCGAGATCGCCGACCGGGCCGGCGCCACCGACTTCATCGGCTACAGCGACACCGAGGGCGAGTCCACGGTCGTCGGCATCCTCGTGGACGGCGCCTCCTCCCCGGCCGCCACCGAGGGCGACGAGGTCGAGATCGTCCTCGACCGCACCCCGTTCTACGCCGAGGGCGGCGGCCAGATCGGCGACACCGGCCGCATCAAGGTCGACTCCGGTGCCGTGATCGAGGTGCGCGACTGCCAGAAGCCCGTCCCGGGCGTGTACGTCCACAAGGGCGTCGTCCAGGTCGGCGAGGTCACCGTCGGCGCCAAGGCCCACGCCGCCATCGACGGCCGCCGCCGCACGGCCATCGCCCGCGCCCACTCGGCCACCCACCTCACCCACCAGGCCCTGCGCGACGCACTCGGCCCGACGGCCGCCCAGGCCGGTTCGGAGAACCAGCCCGGCCGCTTCCGCTTCGACTTCGGCTCCCCGTCCGCCGTACCGACGGCCGTGATGACCGACGTAGAGCAGAAGATCAACGAGGTGCTCGCCCGCGACCTCGACGTGCGCGCCGACGTCATGGGCATCGACGAGGCCAAGAAGCAGGGCGCCATCGCCGAGTTCGGCGAGAAGTACGGCGAGCGCGTGCGGGTCGTCACCATCGGCGACTTCTCCAAGGAGCTGTGCGGCGGCACCCACGTGCACAACACCGCCCAGCTGGGCCTGGTGAAGCTGCTCGGCGAGTCCTCCATCGGCTCCGGAGTACGCCGTATCGAGGCCCTGGTCGGCGTGGACGCCTACAACTTCCTCGCCCGAGAGCACACGGTCGTCGCCCAGCTCCAGGAACTGATCAAGGGCCGCCCGGAGGAGCTCCCGGAGAAGGTCTCCGCCATGCTCGGCAAGCTGAAGGACGCCGAGAAGGAGATCGAGAAGTTCCGCGCCGAGAAGGTCCTCCAGGCCGCCGCCGGTCTCGCCGAGTCCGCCAAGGACATCCGGGGCATCGCGCTCGTCACCGGCCAGGTCCCCGACGGCACGGGCGCCGACGACCTGCGCAAGCTGGTCCTCGACGTGCGCGGCCGCATCCAGGGCGGACGGGCCGCCGTCGTCGCCCTGTTCACCGTGAACAACGGCAAGCCGCTCACGGTCATCGCCACCAACGAGGCCGCCCGCGAGCGCGGCCTCAAGGCCGGTGACCTGGTCCGCACCGCCGCCAAGACGCTCGGCGGCGGCGGTGGCGGCAAGCCGGACGTCGCCCAGGGAGGTGGCCAGAACCCGGCCGCCGTCGGCGAGGCCGTCGACGCCGTCGAGCGGCTCGTGGCGGACACCGCCAAGTGAACGGCCCGGCGAACGAGCAGACGGACGGCCCGGTGATGCGCCGCGGCCGCCGTCTCGCGATCGACGTCGGGGACGCCCGTATCGGGGTCGCCTCGTGCGACCCCGACGGGATCCTCGCCACCCCGGTCGAGACCGTCCCCGGCCGGGACGTGCCGGCTGCCCACCGCAGGCTGCGGCAACTCGTCGAGGAGTACGAGCCGATCGAGGTCGTCGTCGGTCTCCCTCGCTCCCTCAAGGGGGGCGAGGGCCCCGCTGCCGCCAAGGTCCGGGGCTTCGCCCGGGAACTGGCCCGCATGATCGCGCCGGTGCCGGTGCGGCTCCTCGACGAGCGCATGACGACGGTGACGGCGAGTCAGGGACTGCGCGCCTCGGGCGTGAAGTCGAAGAAGGGGCGTTCCGTCATCGACCAGGCGGCCGCCGTGATCATCCTTCAGCAGGCGCTCGAATCCGAACGGGTGTCAGGCAGCCCGCCCGGCGAGGGCGTCGAAGTGGTCATCTGATCGCGATACGGTAACGTTCCGCGCGATGCGGTCGGTGTTCGAACAGCCGCCGCACAGAGAGAGGCGGAACGGACGCCGTGGTCTTCAGGTGGCCGGGTGATCGCCGCCTCGCGGCTCTAGGGGATCGATGACTGAGTATGGCCGGGGCCAAGGCTCCGAACCGTGGCATCCGGACGACCCGTTGTACGGGGACGGCGGATGGAGAGGGCAGCAGGCCCAGCAGTCCCCTTACGACGGCCATCAGCAGCAGCCGCATGACCAGCAGCAGTACGCCGACTGGGGCACGGGCGAGCAGAGCGGATACGACGGACAGCAGTACCCGCAGCAGTACGACCAGCAGTACGCGCCCCAGCAGCAGCACCAGCCGCAGTACGACCAGAACGGCTATCCCGTCGGCGCCCACCCGCAGGACCCGTACGCCGGCGCCCCGGCCGACCCGTACGGGCAGCAGACCGGGACGTACGGCGGGGAACAGGCCGACTACTACGGGACCCCCGAGGCCTACCCGCCGCCCGAGCCGCCCAGCCGCCGCCGCGCCGAACCCGAGCCGGAGCCCGACTGGGATCCCGGCCCCGACCAGGGCGAACACGCCTTCTTCGCGGGCGGTGGCGACGACGATGACGGCGACGACGAGCCGGGCGACCGCCGCGGGCGCGGCGAGCGGCGCGGCCGGGGCGGCAAGGACAAGAAGCGGCGCAGCGGCTGTGCCTGCCTCGTGGTGGTTCTGGTCTTCGGTGGCGGTCTCGCCGGTATCAGCTACTTCGGGTACCAGTTCTACCAGGATCGTTTCGGCAGCGCCCCGGACTTCGCGGGGTCCGGCAACGGTGAACAGGTGACCGTCACGATCCCCAAGGGCTCGGGCGGCTACGCCATCGGCCAGGAGCTCAAGAAGATGGGCGTGGTCAAGAGCGTCGACGCCTTCGTCGCGGCCCAGTCCGCCAACCCGCAGGGCAAGAGCATCCAGGACGGCGTCTACACGCTGCAGAAGGAGATGTCGGCCGCGAGCGCGGTCGAACTGATGCTCAGCCCGAAGAGCCGCAACAACCTGATCATCGCCGAGGGCTGGCGCAACGTCCGCGTCTACGAGCTCATCGACAAGCGCCTCGAACTCGAGAAGGGCGCCACGGCCAAGGTCGCCGAGACCGAGTGGAAGAACCTCGGCCTGCCCGACTGGGCCGTGAACCACGCGGACGTCAAGGATCCGCTGGAGGGCTTCCTCTACCCGTCCAGCTACGCCATCGCCAAGGGCCAGAAACCCGAGGCCGTGCTGAAGCAGATGGTGGCCCGCGCCACCGAGAAGTACGAGGAGCTGGGCTTCGAGGAGAAGGCCGAGAGCCTCGGTCTCGAAGGGCCCTGGGAGCTGGTGACGGTCGCCAGCCTGGTGCAGGCGGAGGGCAAGACCCACGACGACTTCCGCAAGATGTCCGAGGTCATCTACAACCGCCTCAAGACCACCAACACCGAGACGAACCAGGAACTTCAGTTCGACTCGACCTTCAACTACCTCTTGGGTCAGAGCAAGATCGACATCTCCGAGTCGGAGATCAACAGCAACCCCGACCCCTACAACACGTACACCAACAAGGGCCTGCCGCCCGGCCCCATCGGCAACCCGGGCGAGGAGGCCCTGCGGGCCGCGCTCGACCCGACGAGCGACGGCTGGATGTACTTCGTCGCGACGGACGGCATGAACAAGACCGAGTTCGCCAGGAACATCGAGGAGCACCAGAAGCTCGTCGACAAGTTCAACGCGTCGAGGGGCAACTGATGTCCGCCGCCCGCAGGGCCGCCGTACTCGGCTCGCCCATCGCCCACTCGCTCTCCCCGGTGCTGCACCGCACGGCCTACGCGGAGCTGGGTCTGGAGGGCTGGACGTACGACCGGTTCGAGATCGACGAGCAGGCACTGCCCGGCTTCTTCGACACCCTCGGGCCGCAGTGGGCCGGACTGTCGCTGACCATGCCGCTGAAGCGGGCCGTGATCCCGCTGCTCGACTCGGTCAGCGAGACCGCGGCCTCCGTCGAGGCGGTCAACACGGTCGTCCTCGCACCGGACGGCCGCCGCACCGGCGACAACACCGACATCCCCGGCATGGTCGCCGCCCTGCGCGAGCACGGCATCCACAAGGTGGAGTCCGCGGCCGTCCTCGGCGCGGGCGCCACCGCCTCGTCCGCGCTGGCCGCGCTGGCCCGGATCTGCTCGGGCGAGGTCACCGCCTACGTCCGCAGCGAGGCCCGGGCCACCGAGATGCGGCAGTGGGCCGAGCGGCTCGACGTCGCGGTGCGCATCGCCGACTGGGAGGACGCCGAGCAGGCCCTGCACGCCCCGCTGGTCGTCAGTACCACCCCGGCCGGCGTCACGGACACGCTCGCCCGGGCCGTCCCGGAACGCCCGACGGCCCTCTTCGACGTGCTCTACGACCCCTGGCCGACCGTCCTCGCCGCCCGCTGGTCCGCCTACGGCGGCGCCGTGGTCAGCGGCCTCGACCTGCTGGTGCACCAGGCGGTGCTCCAGGTCGAGCAGATGACGGGACGCGCGCCGGCCCCGCTGGACGCCATGCGAGAAGCCGGCGAGAGGGCCCTCGCCGCCCGCTAGGATCCACCTTCGGTTCCGCAGGGGGCGGAACCGGGGGAGGGGAAGGCGTTCCATGTCCGCAGTCGTGCCGCTGGCGTCGGCGAAGTCGCAGATATTCGAGTCCGTGCTGGGCTTCCTGCCCGACTGGGTGCAGATCACGGTGCTGGCGCTGATCGTGCTCGCCGTCGTCGTGTCCTGGGCCGTCAAGATCAAGAGGAAGATCGCGCACCGTCGCGCCGTCCGCACCGGACAGCCGATCCACGCGGCCGCCCGGTACGGCCAGGGCAGCGGCGCCGACTACCTGGGGCCGTACGCCCCGCGGGCCCAGGGCGGCGGGGCCGCCCACCTGACCGCCCACGCGCCGCAGCCCGGCGGCCGGCCGAGCGGGGCCGACTTCCTCGGCACCACCGCCCCGCCGCGGCACGGAGACGGACGTTCCGCCTGATACCTCCGCCGCGCCGCCGGTGACACCGGACGTCCGCCAGATGGACCGGCGGCCGGACCCCGGGCCCGGACGTGGGAGGATCGGAGGTGGCGGACCGGGGCCCGCGCACCCCGTCACGCCACAGCCGTACGCGAAAGAGGCGCGTACGCAGGGCAGTACCGGGGCGCGAGCACGGAGGAGCACCGTTGAGCAGGTTGCGCTGGCTGACCGCGGGGGAGTCCCACGGTCCCGCACTCGTCGCCACGCTGGAGGGGCTTCCCGCCGGCGTGCCGATCACCACGGACATGGTGGCGGACCACCTCGCGAGGCGGCGGCTCGGCTACGGTCGCGGCGCACGGATGAAGTTCGAGCGGGACGAGGTCACCTTCCTCGGCGGCGTCCGGCACGGCCTCACCCTCGGCTCCCCGGTCGCGGTCATGGTGGGCAACACCGAGTGGCCGAAGTGGGAGCAGGTCATGGCGGCCGACCCGGTCGACCCGGAGGTGCTGGCCGGCCTCGCGCGCAACGCCCCGCTGACCCGCCCCCGCCCCGGCCACGCCGACCTCGCCGGCATGCAGAAGTACGGCTTCGACGAGGCCCGCCCGATCCTGGAGCGCGCCTCGGCCCGCGAGACCGCCGCCCGCGTGGCCCTGGGCGCGGTGGCCCGGTCGTACCTCAAGGAGACGGCCGGCATCGAGATCGTCAGCCACGTCGTCGAGCTGGCCGCGGCCAAGGCGCCGTACGGCGTCCACCCGACCCCCGCCGACGTGGAGCGGCTGGACGCCGACCCGGTGCGCTGCCTGGACGCGGACGCCTCGAAGGCGATGGTCGCGGAGATCGACCAGGCCCACAAGGACGGCGACACCCTCGGCGGCGTCGTCGAGGTGCTGGCGTACGGCGTCCCGGTAGGCCTCGGCTCACACGTCCACTGGGACCGCCGCCTGGACGCCCGCCTGGCCGCCGCCCTCATGGGCATCCAGGCCATCAAGGGCGTGGAGGTCGGCGACGGCTTCGACCTCGCGCGCGTGCCCGGCTCCAAGGCGCACGACGAGATCGTCCCGACCGCCGAGGGCATCAGGCGCGCCTCCGGCCGCTCCGGCGGCACCGAGGGCGGACTCACCACCGGTGAGCTGCTGCGCGTACGCGCGGCGATGAAGCCGATCGCGACGGTGCCGCGGGCGCTGAAGACCGTCGACGTCGTCACCGGCGAGGAGACGGCCGCGCACCACCAGCGTTCCGACGTCTGCGCCGTACCGGCCGCCGGCATCGTCGCCGAGGCGATGGTCGCCCTGGTCCTCGCGGACGCGGTGGCGGAGAAGTTCGGCGGCGACAGCGTCACCGAGACCCGCCGCAACGTCACCTCGTACCTCGACAACCTGGCCATCCGATGAGCCCGCTGCTGGTGCTGGTCGGCCCGATGGGCGTGGGCAAGTCCACCGTCGGGCGGCTGCTCGCCGAGCGGCTCGGCGTCGGCTACCGGGACACCGACGAGGACATCGTCGCCGCCGAGGGCAGGACCATCGCCGACATCTTCGTCGAGGAGGGCGAGCCCGCCTTCCGCGCCCTCGAGAAGAGCGCGGTGCGCACCGCGCTCTCCGAGCACGACGGTGTCGTGGCACTGGGCGGCGGCGCGATCCTCGACGCCGACACGCGCGCGCTGCTCGCCGGACAGCGGGTGGTCTACCTGTCGATGGACGTCGAGGAGGCGGTCAGGCGCACCGGCCTCAACGCCGCCCGCCCGCTGCTCGCGGTCAACCCGCGCAAGCAGTGGCGCGAGCTGATGGAGGCCCGCCGGCACCTGTACGAGGAGGCCGCCACCGCCGTCGTGCCCACGGACGGACGCACCCCCGAAGAGGTCACCGAAGCCGCCCTGGACGCACTGGAGTTGAAGGAAGCATGAGCAGCGAGGCAGTGACAAGGATCCACATCGGCGGCACGGCGGGCACCGACCCGTACGACGTCCTGGTGGGCCGTCAGCTCCTCGGCGAACTCGCCGGACTGATCGGTACCAAGGCCAAGCGGGTCGCCGTCGTGCATCCCGAGTCGCTGGCGGAGACCGGTGACGCGCTCCGCGCCGACCTCGCCGCACAGGGCTACGAGGCGATCGCCGTCCAGGTGCCCAACGCCGAGGAGGCCAAGACCGCCGAGGTCGCCGCCTACTGCTGGAAGGCGCTCGGCCAGTCCGGGTTCACCCGCACCGACGTCATCGTCGGCGTGGGCGGCGGCGCCACCACCGACCTGGCCGGATTCGTCGCCGCGACCTGGCTGCGCGGGGTGCGCTGGGTCGCCGTCCCGACCACCGTGCTCGCCATGGTGGACGCCGCCGTCGGCGGCAAGACCGGCATCAACACCGCCGAGGGCAAGAACCTGGTGGGCGCCTTCCACCCGCCCGCCGGTGTGCTGTGCGACCTCGCCGCGCTGGACTCCCTCCCGGTCAACGACTACGTGTCCGGGCTCGCCGAGGTCATCAAGGCCGGCTTCATCGCCGACCCGGTGATCCTCGACCTCATCGAGTCCGACCCCCAGGCCGCCCGCACCCCGTCCGGCCCGCACACCGCGGAACTGATCGAGCGCTCGATCCGGGTCAAGGCCGATGTGGTCTCCTCCGACCTCAAGGAATCGGGTCGCCGCGAGATCCTCAACTACGGCCACACCCTCGGCCACGCCATCGAGAAGAACGAGCGCTACAAGTGGCGCCACGGCGCGGCGGTCTCCGTCGGCATGCACTTCGCCGCCGAACTGGGCCGTCTCGCGGGCCGCCTGGACGACGCCACCGCCGACCGCCACCGCACGGTCCTCGAATCGGTCGGCCTCCCCCTGCACTACCGCTACGACCAGTGGCCCAAGCTGCTGGAGAACATGAAGGTCGACAAGAAGTCCCGCGGCGACCTGCTGCGCTTCATCGTCCTCGACGGCCTCGCCAAGCCCACGGTGCTGGAGGGACCCGACCCGGCCGTGCTGCTCGCCGCGTACGGCGAAGTGGGGGAGTAGCGCCCTCGCCCGGGCACTCATCTCCGCCCCCGGCCGTTCACACAAGGACGACAGGGGGCGGTACCGTTCGGTAGCAAGCGGGGTACCTCCCTGCTGTCATCGCCCCAACGCCTGTACGAGACGGAGTGGCACCGGATGCAGCATGCAGTGGGTTCTCCGCTGCCGCCGCCCCATCACCCGGGGCAGGGACCGGCCGCCGGCTGGTCACCGGCCGCACACCACCCGGGCCAGCACCCGGGCCCCGCCCCGGCACCGGGCTACCCGGCGCCTCCTCCCGCCCCCCTCCCGCCCCCCGCGGGCCCCCGGCACGCCTCGATGCCCCCACCGCCGGACACCACCGGCCACGTGCCACTGCCCCCCGGCGGCCCCGTGGCCATGCCGAGCCCCCCGCAGGCCCCGGCGGCACCCGACCCGGCCGGCACGGCCATCGCCGTGCTGCTCATAGGCCCCGCGGGCGCGGGCAAGACGAGTGTGGCCAAGTACTGGGCGGACCACCGCCGGGTCCCCACCGCTCACATCAGCCTCGACGACGTCCGCGAGTGGGTCCGCTCCGGTTTCGCCGACCCGCAGTCCGGGTGGAACGACAACTCCGAGGCGCAGTACCGCCTGGCCCGCCGCACCTGCGGCTTCGCCGCGCGCAACTTCCTCGCCAACGGGATCTCGTGCATCCTCGACGACGCGGTCTTCCCCGACCGCCCGGTCGTCGGCCTCGGCGGCTGGAAGCGGCACGTGGGCCCCGGCCTGCTGCCCGTGGTCCTCCTGCCCGGCCTGGACATCGTCCTGGAACGCAACGCGGAACGTTCCGGCAACCGCCGCCTCAGCGACGAGGAGGTGGCCCGCATCCACGGCCGTATGGCCGGCTGGTACGGCTCGGGGCTGCCCATCATCGACAACTCCCAGCTGGACATACCGGAGACGGCCCGCATCCTGGACGACGTCCTGGCCCGCTCCATAGCCAGCCCACCCCAGTGGTAGCCGACAACAGCTGACGCAGCCGCACGACTGCCGACAACCAGGTGCCGCCCCCCGCAGCCGCCGACGTACCGGAGCGGGGCGGGGTGGTGGGCCCGCCGCTTACCCGGTCCCCGCCCATGTCCACCGTGTCGGCACCGGAAGGGCGCGACCGCGGCGGGCCCACCGCACCACCCCGCCCCACAACGCGCCGGTCCGCGACGCCCGCGCAACCCCCACTCGGCCCCGCTCGACCGGCGACATCCAGCCACCCCTCCTACGCTCGAATCATGTCAGAGGTCTACGCGGTCCGCCGGACGCGGCTACGGGAATGCTGCAACGCGGGCGGCAGCGCGGCGGCGCTGGTGTCCCGCCCCGCCAACGTGCGTTACCTCGCCGGTGCCGCCCCCGAGGGCGCCGTCCTGCTCCTGGGCAGGACCGAGGACCTGCTGGTGTGCGCCGGCCCGCCCGACGACCGGTCACCGTCACCGCACGGCCGCCCCGACGAGGCACTGCGCCTCCACGTCGTGCCCGGCATCGGCGGAGACCCCGCCGTCGCGGCGGCCGGCCTGGCCCTCGACCAGGGAGTCGACTCCCTCGCCGTCGAGGAGCACCACCTCACCGTCACCCGGCACCGGGAGATCCGTTCCGTGGCCCCCCGCCTGCGCCTGGCAGGCATCGCCGGCGCCGTGGAACAACTGCGGGTGGTCAAGGACGAGGAGGAGATCTCCTGCCTGCGCATCGGCGCGGAGATCGCCGACCAGGCCCTCGGCGAGCTGCTGGAGTCGATCCTCGTCGGCCGCACGGAGCGCCACCTCGCCCTGGAACTGGAGCGCCGCCTGGTCGACCACGGCGCCGACGGCCCCGCCTTCCCCACCTCCGTGGCCACCGGCCCGAACGCCGGCCGCCCCGGTCACCGCCCCACCGACCGGCGCGTCGAGGAGGGCGACTTCCTCTCCGTCTGCCTGGGCGCCACCTACCGCGGCTACCGCTGCGAGATCGGCCGCACCTTCGTCATCGGCACGGCCCCCGCGGACTGGCAGATCGAGCTGTACGACCTCGTCTTCTCCGCGCAGCGCGCCGGACGCGAGGCCCTCGTACCCGGCGCCGCCTGCCGTGACGTGGACCGCGCGGCCCGCCAGGTACTGGACTCGGCCGGGTACGCCGAGGCCCTCCCGGTGATCACCGGCCACGGTGTCGGACTGGAAATCCACGAGGACCCTCAATTGACCCCTGCGGCCATGGGTAAACTGGACGCTTGCGTGCCGGTCACCGTCGAACCGGGGGTCCACCTCCCGGGCCGGGGCGGAGTCCGGATCGATGACACGCTCGTCGTACGCCCCGAGGCGGACGGCGGACCCGAGCTACTCACCATCACGACCAAGGAGCTGCTCGCGCTCTAGCCCCGTGCTGAGCGCCTGCCCCGGCCCCGGCCGTCGTCCACGTCAGTCCAGTCCAGGAGATTCCGCAACCGTGGCTTCCACGAACGACCTCAAGAACGGCATGGTGCTCAAGCTCGAAGGCGGCCAGCTCTGGTCCGTCGTCGAGTTCCAGCACGTCAAGCCCGGCAAGGGCCCGGCCTTCGTGCGCACCAAGCTCAAGAACGTGCTCTCCGGCAAGGTCGTCGACAAGACCTTCAACGCCGGCGTCAAGGTCGAAACGGCCACCGTCGACAAGCGCGACATGCAGTTCTCCTACATGGACGGAGACTACTTCGTCTTCATGGACATGGAGACCTACGACCAGCTCATGGTCGACCGCAAGGCCGTCGGCGACGCCGCCAACTTCCTCGTCGAGGGCTTCACGGCCACCGTCGCCCAGCACGAGGGCGAGGTGCTGTTCGTCGAGCTTCCTGCCGCCGTCGAGCTGACCATCCAGGAGACCGAGCCCGGCGTCCAGGGCGACCGCTCCACCGGCGGCACCAAGCCCGCCACCCTGGAGACCGGCCACCAGATCCAGGTCCCGCTCTTCATCACCACCGGTGAGAAGATCAAGGTCGACACCCGCACCAGCGACTACCTCGGCCGGGTGAACAGCTAACCGTGGCTGCCCGCAACACGGCCCGCAAGCGCGCCTTCCAGATCCTCTTCGAGGGTGACCAGCGCGACGTCGACGTCCTGACGGTCCTCGCGGACTGGATCCGGCACTCCCGGACCGACACCCGGCAGCCGCCGGTGAGCGAGTACACGATGCAGCTGGTCGAGGGCTACGCGGAACACGCGCAGCGCATCGACGAGCTGATCGCGCAGTACTCGGTCGGCTGGACGCTCGACCGGATGCCGGTGGTCGACCGCAGCATCCTGCGGCTCGGCGCCTACGAGCTGATCTGGGTCGACGAGACCCCGGACGCGGTCGTCCTCGACGAGATGGTGCAGCTGGCGAAGGAGTTCTCCACGGACGAGTCGCCCTCGTTCATCAACGGCCTGCTGGGCCGGCTCAAGGAGCTCAAGCCGTCACTGCGCCGCCCGTAGCGCCGCAGCACCAAGGCGCACGAAGCAGAACGAAAACCGCCGGGGTGGCCGGAACCTCACAGTTCCGGCCACCCCGGCGGTACGTTTCTGCGTAACCTTCGCGAAGCGGTCAGGCGTCCTCGTGCGACGCGACCGCGCGACGTGCGTCCGCGTCCAGGACGCCCCAGCTGATCAGCTGCTCGGTCAGGACCGAGGGCGACTGATCGTAGATCACGGCGAGGGTGCGCAGGTCGTCCTGGCGGATCGAGAGCACCTTGCCGTTGTAGTCACCGCGCTGGGACTGGATCGTCGCCGCGTAGCGCTGCAGCGGGCCCGCCTTCTCGGCCGGCACCGTGGCCAGCCGCTCCAGGTCGAGGACCAGCTTCGGCGGCGGCTCGGCGGCCCCGCCCGGGGTCGTCCCCGGCAGCAGCTCCTGCACCGGGACGCCGTAGAAGTCCGCCAGCTCCGCGAGGCGCTGCACGGTCACGGCCCGGTCGCCGCGCTCGTACGAACCGACCACCACCGCCTTCCAGCGGCCCTGGGACTTCTCCTCGACACCGTGGAGGGAAAGGCCCTGCTGGGTGCGGATCGCGCGGAGCTTTGCCCCGAGCTGTTTGGCGTATTCGCTGGACATATAGCTCCCCGGCACTGTGTCGACGCGGCTGGCTGGTTTCCATGCCGCGCGGCTGGTAACTCACTGTGAGGTTACGCAGCGTTACTCTCGTGCGTCAAGCCGAATGGTCCACACCGACGCTTCCGTGGTAGCGGCGGCCGGTTACGCCATTGGGGTGAAAGGGGGTGTCGTTCCGCCCGGAAGCCGACCTGATAGCCTGAACGACGCAATCCGACGTCCTTTAAGGTCCGTCCCGTGAGGCGGAGAAGGAGGTCCGTTTCACATGGACACGCAGCAGTCCGATGCGCGGCCGGTTCTCGAAGGCCCCGACATCGCGCGGGTACTGACCCGCATCGCCCACGAGATCGTCGAGCGCGCCAAGGGTGCCGACGACGTGGTGCTCCTCGGCATCCCGACCCGGGGCGTCTTCCTCGCCCAGCGGCTCGCCGCCAAGCTGGAGCAGATCACCGAGCGCAAGGTGCCGGTCGGCTCCCTCGACATCACCATGTACCGCGACGACCTGCGCATGCAGCCGCCGCGCGCGCTGGCCCGGACCGAGATCCCCGGTGAGGGCATCGACGGCCGCCTCGTCGTCCTCGTCGACGACGTGCTCTTCTCCGGCCGCACCATCCGCGCCGCCCTCGACGCGCTGAACGACATCGGGCGCCCCCGCGCGGTGCAGCTCGCCGTCCTCGTCGACCGCGGCCACCGCGAACTGCCCATCCGCGCCGACTACGTCGGCAAGAACCTCCCCACGTCGCTGCGGGAGACGGTCAAGGTCCTGCTCGCCGAGGAGGACGGTCGCGACACCGTGCTGCTCGGCGCCAAGCAGACCGCCCAGTAGCACATCGGGCGTACGCCGACGGCGTGCGCCGGCTTCGGCACTCCCTCGCGCGTACCCGTCTGCCCGATTTCGCCTGAATGAACTGCCTTACGGAGCCTGACAGATGCAGCGTCATCTCATCTCGGCCGCCGACCTCACCCGCGACGACGCCGTCCTGATCCTCGACACCGCCGAGGAGATGGCCCGGGTGGCGGACCGGCCGATCAAGAAACTGCCCACCCTGCGCGGACGCACCGTCGTCAACCTCTTCTTCGAGGACTCGACGCGGACCCGGATCTCCTTCGAGGCCGCCGAGAAGCGGCTCTCCGCGGACGTCATCAACTTCTCCGCCAAGGGCTCCAGCGTCTCCAAGGGCGAGTCCCTGAAGGACACCGCCCAGACCCTGGAGGCCATGGGCGTCGACGCCGTGGTCATCCGGCACGGCGCCTCCGGCGCCCCGTACCGCCTGGCCACCTCCGGCTGGATCGACGCCCACGTCATCAACGCCGGCGACGGCACCCACCAGCACCCCACCCAGGCCCTGCTCGACGCCTTCACCATGCGCCGCCGCCTCGTCGGCCGCGACGCCGGGCTCGGCCAGGACCTCGCCGGCCGGCGCATCACCATCGTCGGCGACGTCCTGCACAGCCGGGTCGCCCGCTCCAACGTCGACCTGCTGCACACCCTCGGCGCCGAGGTCACCCTCGTCGCCCCGCCGACCCTGCTGCCGGTCGGCATCGACACCTGGCCCTGCGAGGTGTCCTACGACCTCGACCGCACCCTGCCCAAGTCCGACGCCGTGATGATGCTGCGCGTCCAGCGCGAGCGCATGAACGCCGCCTTCTTCCCCACCGAGCGGGAGTACTCGCGGCGCTACGGCCTCGACGGCGACCGCATGGCGCGGATGCCCGAGCACGCCATCGTGATGCACCCCGGCCCCATGGTCCGCGGCATGGAGATCACCGCCGAGGTCGCCGACTCCGACCGCTGCACCGTGATCGAACAGGTCGCCAACGGCGTCTCCATCCGGATGGCCGTCCTGTACCTGCTGCTCGGCGGCAACGAGCCCGCCCTCACCCCCGCCCGTACCACCGGCACCACCGAGGAGAAGTAAGAACCATGAGCAAGATCCTGATCCGTGGTGCGAAGGTGCTCGGCGGGGAGCCGCAGGACGTCCTGATCGACGGCGAGACGATCACGGAGGTCGGCACCGGCCTGCCGGCCGACGGCGCCGAGGTCGTCGAGGCCGACGGCAAGGTGCTGCTGCCGGGCCTGGTCGACCTGCACACCCATCTGCGCGAGCCCGGCCGCGAGGACTCCGAGACCGTTCTGACCGGCACCCGCGCGGCGGCGAGCGGCGGCTACACCGCCGTGTTCGCCATGGCCAACACCTTCCCGGTCGCCGACACCGCCGGCGTGGTCGAGCAGGTCTGGCGGCTCGGCGCGGAGCACGGCTACTGCGACGTACGGCCGATCGGCGCCGTCACCGTCGGCCTGGAGGGCAGCAAGCTCGCCGAACTGGGCGCCATGCACGAGTCCGCGGCCGGCGTCACCGTCTTCTCCGACGACGGCAAGTGCGTCCACGACGCCGTGATCATGCGCCGCGCCCTGGAGTACGTGAAGGCCTTCGACGGGGTCGTCGCCCAGCACGCGCAGGAACCGCGGCTGACCGAGGGCGCCGAGATGAACGAGGGCGTCGTCTCCGCCGAACTGGGGCTCGGCGGCTGGCCGGCCGTCGCCGAGGAGTCGATCATCGCCCGCGACGTGCTGCTCGCCGAGCACGTCGGCTCCCGCGTCCACATCTGCCACCTGTCCACGGCCGGCAGCGTCGAGATCGTCCGCTGGGCCAAGTCCCGCGGCATCCGCGTCACCGCCGAGGTCACCCCGCACCACCTGCTGCTCACCGACGAACTGGTGCGCACCTACAACCCGGTCTACAAGGTCAACCCACCGCTGCGCACCGAGCGGGACGTCATGGCGCTGCGCGAGGCGCTCGCCGACGGCACGATCGACATCGTCGCCACCGACCACGCCCCGCACCCGCACGAGGACAAGGACTGCGAGTGGGCCGCCGCCGCCATGGGCATGGTCGGCCTGGAGACCGCGCTGTCGGTGGTCCAGGAGACCATGGTCGACACGGGCCTGCTGACCTGGGCCGACGTCGCCGACCGCATGTCCTTCGCGCCCGCGCGGATCGGACGGGCCACCGGCCACGGCCGTCCCGTCTCGGCAGGTGAGCCCGCCAACCTCACTCTCGTCGACACGGCATACCGTGGCTCCGTGGACCCCGCGGGCTTCGCCTCGCGCAGCCGCAACACCCCGTACGAGGGCCGCGAGCTGCCGGGCCGTGTCACGCACACCTGGCTCCGGGGCAAAGCCACGCTCGTCGACGGGAAGCTCACGTGACACCTGTAATCCTGCTGGCCGCCGAGAAGGAATCGGCGGAAGTGACCGACTGGGCCGCCCGCATCGGCTGGGTCGTCGGACTCGCCCTGTTCGTCGCGCTCGTCTACTGGCTGATGCGCGAGGGCTGGAAGTGGCGCGGCACCCTCCAGGGCGACCTGCCCGAGCTGCACAGCGCGCCGGACGACCCCGGCCCGGTGAGACTGACCCTGAGCGGCCGCTACCACGGCTCCACCACCGCCGGCCAGTGGCTGGACCGCATCGTGGCCCGCGGTCTGGGCACCCGCAGCCGGGCCGAGCTCACGCTGACGGACGCCGGACTGGACGTCGTACGCCCCGGGGCGAACGACTTCTTCGTCCCGGTGGACGCCCTGCGCGAGGCACGGCTCGACAAGGGCATCGCCGGCAAGGTCCTCACCGAGGGCGGACTGCTGGTGGTCACCTGGGCGCACGGCGAGCGGCTGATCGACTCCGGCTTCCGCTCCGACCACGCGGCCGAGCACAACGAGTGGGTCGAGACCCTCAACCAAATGATCAACAAGACGGAAGGCGCACGATGACAACCTCCACCAGGGGAGCCACCAGGGTTCCCGCCGTTCTCGTCCTGGAGGACGGCCGGATCTTCCGCGGCCGTGCCTACGGGGCGGTGGGGGAGACCTTCGGCGAAGCGGTGTTCTCCACCGGCATGACCGGCTACCAGGAGACCCTCACCGACCCGTCGTACCACCGCCAGGTCGTGGTGATGACCGCCCCGCACGTCGGCAACACCGGCGTCAACGACGAGGACGCCGAGTCGAAGCGGATCTGGGTCTCCGGCTACGTCGTGCGCGACCCCGCGCGCGTGCCGTCCAACTGGCGCTCCCGGCGCTCCCTGGACGACGAACTCGCCGCGCAGGGCGTCGTCGGCATCAGCGGCATCGACACCCGCGCGCTCACCCGCCACCTGCGCGAGCGCGGCGCCATGCGCGTCGGCATCTTCAGCGGCGACGCCGTGCGCGACGACGCGGCACTGCTCGCCCGCGTCAAGGAGACGCCCGAGATGAAGGGCGCCGACCTGTCCGCCGAGGTCGCCACCACCGAGCCGTACGTCGTCCCCGCGATCGGCGAGAAGAAGTTCACCGTCGCCGCGGTCGACCTCGGCATCAAGGGCATGACCCCGCAGCGCATGGCCGAGCGCGGCATCGAGGTCCACGTGCTGCCCGCCACCGCCACCGTGGACGACGTCTACGCCGTCGCCCCCGACGGCGTGTTCTTCTCCAACGGGCCCGGCGACCCCGCCACCGCCGACCACCCCGTCTCCGTGATGCGGGGCGTGCTGGAGCGCGGCACCCCGCTGTTCGGCATCTGCTTCGGCAACCAGATCCTCGGCCGCGCCCTCGGCTTCGGCACCTTCAAGCTGAAGTACGGCCACCGGGGCATCAACCAGCCCGTGCAGGACCGTACGACCGGCAAGGTCGAGGTCACCGCGCACAACCACGGCTTCGCCGTCGACGCCCCCCTCGACAAGGTCTCCGACACCCCGTTCGGCCGTGCCGAGGTGTCCCACGTCTGCCTGAACGACAACGTGGTGGAGGGCCTCCAGCTGCTCGACCGGCCGGCCTTCAGCGTCCAGTACCACCCCGAAGCGGCAGCGGGCCCGCACGACGCCGCCTACCTGTTCGACCGCTTCGTTTCCCTGATGGAGGGCCAGCGTGCCTAAGCGCACCGATATCCAGTCCGTCCTGGTCATCGGCTCCGGCCCGATCGTCATCGGCCAGGCCGCCGAGTTCGACTACTCCGGCACCCAGGCGTGCCGCGTCCTCAAGTCCGAGGGCCTGCGGGTCGTCCTGGTGAACTCCAACCCGGCGACGATCATGACCGACCCGGAGATCGCCGACGCCACCTACGTCGAGCCGATCACCCCCGAGTTCGTCGAGAAGATCATCGCCAAGGAGCGGCCCGACGCGCTGCTGCCCACCCTGGGCGGCCAGACGGCCCTCAACACGGCGATCTCCCTGCACGAGAACGGCGTCCTGGAGAAGTACGGCGTCGAGCTGATCGGCGCCAACGTCCAGGCGATCCACAAGGGCGAGGACCGCGACCTGTTCAAGGAGGTCGTGGAGGAGGTCCGCAGGAAGATCGGCCACGGCGAGTCCGCCCGCTCCTACATCTGCCACTCCATGGACGACGTCCTCAAGGGCGTCGAGGAACTCGGCGGCTACCCCGTCGTCGTGCGTCCCTCCTTCACCATGGGCGGCGCCGGCTCCGGCTTCGCGCACGACGAGGAGGAGCTGCGCCGCATCGCCGGCCAGGGCCTCACCCTCTCGCCGACCACCGAGGTGCTCCTGGAGGAGTCCATCCTCGGCTGGAAGGAGTACGAGCTGGAGCTGATGCGCGACAAGCACGACAACGTCGTGGTCGTCTGCTCCATCGAGAACTTCGACCCCATGGGCGTCCACACCGGCGACTCGATCACCGTCGCGCCCGCGATGACGCTCACCGACCGCGAGTACCAGGTGCTGCGCGACGTCGGCATCGCCATCATCCGCGAGGTCGGCGTCGACACCGGCGGCTGCAACATCCAGTTCGCGGTGAACCCCGAGGACGGCCGGGTCATCGTCATCGAGATGAACCCGCGCGTGTCGCGTTCCTCCGCGCTCGCCTCCAAGGCGACCGGCTTCCCGATCGCCAAGATCGCCGCGAAGCTCGCCGTCGGCTACACCCTGGACGAGATCCCCAACGACATCACGCAGGAGACCCCGGCCTCCTTCGAGCCGACGCTCGACTACGTGGTCGTCAAGGCCCCGCGCTTCGCCTTCGAGAAGTTCCCGAGCGCCGACTCCACCCTCACCACCACCATGAAGTCGGTCGGCGAGGCCATGGCCATCGGCCGCAACTTCACCGAGGCGTTCCAGAAGGCGCTGCGCTCGCTGGAGAAGAAGGGCAGCCAGTTCACCTTCGTCGGCGAGCCCGGCGACAAGCGGGAGCTGCTGGAGGCGTCCGTCCGCCCGACCGACGGCCGCGTCAACACGGTCATGCAGGCCATCCGGGCGGGCGCCACCCCCGAGGAGATCTTCGCGTACACGAAGATCGACCCCTGGTTCGTCGACCAGCTCTTCCTCATCAAGGAGATCGCCGACGAGCTGTCCGAGGCCCCCGAGCTGACCACCGACCTGCTCGCCGAGGCCAAGCGGCACGGCTTCTCCGACCAGCAGATCGCCGAGATCCGGGGCCTGCGCGAGGACGTCGTCCGCGAGGTCCGGCACGCGCTCGGCATCCGCCCGGTCTACAAGACGGTCGACACCTGCGCCGCCGAGTTCGCCGCGAAGACCCCGTACTTCTACTCCTCCTACGACGAGGAGAGCGAGGTCGCGCCGCGCACCAAGCCGGCCGTCATCATCCTCGGCTCCGGCCCCAACCGCATCGGCCAGGGCATCGAGTTCGACTACTCCTGCGTCCACGCCTCCTTCGCGCTGAGCGACGCCGGGTACGAGACCGTGATGGTCAACTGCAACCCGGAGACCGTCTCCACCGACTACGACACCTCCGACCGGCTCTACTTCGAGCCGCTCACCCTGGAGGACGTCCTGGAGATCGTCCACGCCGAGCAGCAGGCCGGACCGGTCGCCGGCGTCGTCGTGCAGCTCGGCGGCCAGACCCCGCTGGGCCTGTCGCAGGCGCTCAAGGACAACGGCGTGCCGATCGTCGGCACCTCCCCGGAGGCCATCCACGCCGCCGAGGACCGCGGCGCCTTCGGGCAGGTCCTCAAGGAGGCCGGCCTGCCGGCCCCCAAGCACGGCACCGCCACCACCTTCGCCGAGGCCAAGGCCATCGCCGACGAGATCGGCTACCCGGTCCTCGTCCGCCCGTCCTACGTGCTCGGCGGACGCGGCATGGAGATCGTCTACGACGAGACCCGGCTGGAGTCCTACATCGCCGAGTCCACCGAGATCAGCCCCTCCCGGCCGGTCCTGGTCGACCGCTTCCTCGACGACGCCATCGAGATCGACGTCGACGCGCTCTACGACGGCGAGGAGCTGTACCTCGGCGGCGTCATGGAGCACATCGAGGAGGCCGGCATCCACTCCGGCGACTCCGCGTGCGCCCTGCCCCCGATCACGCTCGGCGGCTTCGACATCAAGCGGCTGCGCGCCTCCACCGAGGCCATCGCGCGCGGTGTCGGCGTGCGCGGCCTGATCAACATCCAGTTCGCGCTGGCCGGGGACATCCTCTACGTCCTGGAGGCCAACCCGCGCGCCTCACGCACCGTCCCCTTCACCTCGAAGGCGACCGCGGTGCCGCTGGCCAAGGCCGCCGCCCGCATCTCGCTCGGCGCGACCGTCGCCGAGCTGCGCGCCGAGGGCCTGCTCCCGGCGACCGGCGACGGCGGCGAGCTGCCGCTGGACGCGCCGATCTCCGTCAAGGAGGCCGTGATGCCGTGGTCGCGCTTCCGCGACATCCACGGCCGCGGCGTCGACACCGTCCTCGGCCCGGAGATGCGCTCCACCGGCGAGGTCATGGGCATCGACTCCGTCTTCGGCACGGCGTACGCCAAGTCACAGGCCGGCGCCTACGGGCCGCTGCCCACCAAGGGCCGCGCCTTCATCTCGGTCGCCAACCGCGACAAGCGCTCGATGATCTTCCCGGCGCGCGAGCTGGTGGCCCACGGCTTCGAGCTGCTGGCCACCTCCGGCACGGCCGAGGTCCTCAAGCGCAACGGCATCAACGCCACCGTCGTGCGCAAGCAGTCCGAGGGCACCGGACCGAACGGCGAGAAGACCGTCGTCCAGCTCATCCACGACGGCGAGGTCGACCTCATCGTCAACACCCCGTACGGCACCGGCGGCCGCCTCGACGGCTACGACATCCGTACGGCCGCCGTGGCCCGGTCCGTGCCGTGCCTGACGACGGTCCAGGCGCTCGCCGCCGCCGTCCAGGGCATCGACGCGCTGCACCGGGGGGACGTGGGCGTCCGCTCGCTCCAGGAACACGCGCAACACCTGACCGCGGCCCGCGACTAGCACCCCGAGGGGGACACCGGAAACGGTGTCCCCCTCTTCATGAGGACACCATGTACAAGATTCTCTTCACCCTGCTCTTCCGCCGGATGGACCCCGAGCAGGCGCACCACCTCGCCTTCCGCTGGATCCGTCTGCTCGCGCGCGTGCCCGTGCTGCGCACCCTCGCCGCCGCCGTGCTCGCCCCCCGCCACGAGGAGCTGCGCACCGAGGCCCTCGGGCTGCGCCTGCACAGCCCCTTCGGCCTGGCCGCCGGCTTCGACAAGAACGCCGTCGGCATCGACGGCCTGGCGATGCTCGGCTTCGACCACGTCGAGATCGGCACCGTCACCGGCGAGCCGCAGCCCGGCAACCCCAAGCAGCGGCTGTTCCGCCTGGTCGCGGACCGCGCGCTGATCAACCGCATGGGCTTCAACAACGAGGGCTCGCTGGCCGTCGCCGCCCGCCTGGCCTCCCGCACGCCCGTGTTCAGGACCGTCGTCGGCGTCAACATCGGCAAGACCAAGGCCGTACCGGAGTCCGAGGCGGTCGCGGACTACGTGAAGTCCGCCGAGCGGCTGGCGCCGTACGCGGACTACCTGGTGGTCAACGTCTCCTCGCCGAACACCCCCGGACTGCGGAACCTCCAGGCCGTGGACCACCTGCGCCCGCTGCTCACCGCCGTCCGTGAGGCCGCCGACCGCGCGGTCACCGCCCGTCGGGTGCCGCTGCTGGTGAAGATCGCGCCCGACCTCGCCGACGAGGACGTCGACGCGGTCGCCGACCTGGCCGTGGAACTCGGCCTGGACGGCATCATCGCCACCAACACCACCATCGCGCGCGAGGGGCTCGGCCTGCGCTCCGGCCCCTCGTTGGTCGCGGAGACCGGCGGCCTGTCCGGCGCGCCCCTGAAGGCGCGCTCCCTGGAGGTCCTGCGCCGCCTCTACGCGCGCGTGGGCGACCGGATCACCCTGGTGGGCGTCGGCGGCATCGAGAACGCCGAGGACGCCTGGCAGCGCATCCTGGCCGGTGCCACGCTGGTCCAGGGCTACAGCGCGTTCATCTACGAGGGCCCCTTCTGGGGCCGCGCCCTGCACAAGGGGCTCGCCGCGCGGCTGCGCACCAGCCCCTACGCCACGCTCGCCGACGCGGTGGGCGCCGACGTGAGGACAACGGCATGAGTGGTCTGGAACCCTTCGGCGCGCGTCTGCGCCGCGCGATGGACGAGCGGGGCCCGCTGTGCGTGGGCATCGACCCGCACGCCTCCCTGCTCGCCGAGTGGGGCCTGAACGACGACGTGGCGGGCCTGGAGCGGTTCAGCCGCACCGTGGTGGAGGCGGTGGCCGACCGGGTCGCCGTGCTCAAGCCGCAGAGCGCCTTCTTCGAGCGCTTCGGCTCGCGCGGTGTCGCCGTCCTGGAGGACACCGTGCGCGAGGCGAGGGCGGCCGGGGCGCTGGTCGTCATGGACGCCAAGCGCGGCGACATCGGCTCCACCATGGCCGCCTACGCCGAGTCGTTCCTGCACAAGGACGCGCCGCTGTTCTCCGACGCGCTCACCGTCTCGCCGTACCTCGGCTACGGCTCGCTGAGCCCGGCCGTCGCACTGGCCCGGGAGTCCGGCACCGGGCTGTTCGTGCTGGCGCTGACGTCGAACCCGGAGGGCGGCGAGGTGCAGCACGCGGTCCGCGCCGACGGGCGGACCATCGGCGCCACCATGCTCGCGCACCTGGCCCTGGAGAACGCCGGCGAGGAGCCCCTGGGGTCCTTCGGCGCCGTGGTCGGCGCGACGCTCGGCGACCTGTCCTCCTACGACCTGGACATGGGCGGCCCGATCCTCGCGCCCGGCATCGGCGCGCAGGGCGCCACGGCGGCCGATCTGCCGGCCGTCTTCGGGCGCGCGGTGCGCAACGTGGTGCCGAACGTCAGCCGGGGAGTGTTGCGCCACGGTCCCGACGCGGTCGCTCTGCGTGACGCCGCGGAGCGGTTCGCGGAGGAGATCCGGGCCTCCATGACGGCGTCCTGAAGGGGCCGACGAGGGATTCCGTGGTCGCCGGACTCTGGATACATCCTCAAATCCGGGGCAGTATGTCTTAAATGTCCGGCCTGACGGAGGCTGACCAGGACTTTTCCGCTGTTCTCGCTGACTCCGGCGGAGTTGGCCGCTAGTCTCCGACGGAGAGTGAACGGGCAAGCGTGTTGCTCGTGGCTCCCCAGGTGTGGGGCGACTAGGTTCCTCACCGGTCCGTATCCGACAGTTCGACATCCGAGGTGACGTAGGCGTGGCTCTTCCGCCCCTTACCCCTGAACAGCGCGCAGCCGCGCTCGAAAAGGCCGCCGCGGCTCGCCGGGAGCGGGCCGAGGTCAAGAATCGACTCAAGCACTCCGGCGCCTCCCTGCACGAGGTCATCAAGCAGGGTCAGGAGAACGACGTCATCGGCAAGATGAAGGTCTCCGCCCTGCTCGAGTCGCTGCCGGGCGTGGGCAAGGTCCGCGCCAAGCAGATCATGGAGCGACTGGGCATCTCCGAGAGCCGCCGTGTGCGCGGTCTCGGTTCCAACCAGATCGCCTCCCTGGAGCGTGAGTTCGGCAGCACCGGCTCCTGAGTCCCGAGCACTGCGGGATTCCTGGAATAATCGCTGCATGAGTGAACGTCCGCGGCTGACCGTGCTCTCCGGCCCCTCCGGGGTCGGCAAGAGCACGGTCGTCGCCCATATGCGCAAGGAACACCCCGAGGTCTGGCTCTCGGTGTCGGCGACGACCCGCAAGCCCCGCCCGGGCGAGCAGCACGGTGTCCACTACTTCTTCGTCACCGACGACGAGATGGACAAGCTGATCGCCAACGGCGAGCTGCTGGAGTGGGCCGAATTCGCCGGCAACCGCTACGGCACGCCCCGCGCGGCGGTGCTCGAGCACCTGGAGGCGGGTGTGCCCGTGCTCCTGGAGATCGACCTCCAGGGCGCGCGGCAGGTCCGTGAGTCCATGGCCGAGGCCCAGCTGGTGTTCCTGGCCCCTCCCTCCTGGGAGGAGCTCGTGCGCAGGCTCACCGGCCGGGGCACGGAGTCGGCGGAGGTCATCGAGCGCCGTCTGGACGCCGCGAAGACCGAGCTGGCGGCCGAGCCCGAGTTCGACACCACCCTGGTCAACACCTCCGTCGAGGACGTGGCCCGCGAGCTGCTAGCCTTGATGAACGTCGTGTGATCGTGGGCAATCGTCCAACGATCATGCAGACTGCATCTTTCCCATCCATCGGAAGGTAGAGCGTGTCCTCTTCCATCTCCGCGCCCGAGGGCATCATCAACCCGCCGATCGACGAGCTCCTCGAGGCCACGGACTCGAAGTACAGCCTCGTGATCTACGCGGCCAAGCGGGCCCGCCAGATCAACGCGTACTACTCGCAGCTCGGTGAGGGTCTGCTCGAGTACGTCGGTCCCCTCGTCGACACCCATGTCCACGAGAAGCCGCTCTCGATCGCCCTGCGCGAGATCAACGCGGGACTGCTGACCTCCGAGGCCGTCGACGGCCCCGGTCAGTAAGGCCCGGTCAGTAAGTCGTATCAGCGGCTTGCAGCTGACTTTTCCACAGGCCCGGCAGCACGTTGCCGGGCCTGTGGTGTCTGATGGGGGTGGTCGCAGATTTCCGAGGTCCGGGGAGAGACGGTGGACAAGCCGAAGGTCGTACTGGGGGTCAGCGGTGGCATCGCCGCGTACAAGGCCTGTGAGCTGCTCCGGCGGCTGACGGAGTCGGGGCACGACGTGCGGGTCGTCCCCACCGCCTCCGCGCTGCACTTCGTCGGGGCCGCCACCTGGTCCGCGCTCTCCGGCCACCCCGTCTCCACCGACGTCTGGGACGACGTCCACGAGGTGCCGCACGTGCGGATCGGGCAGCACGCCGACCTGGTGGTGGTCGCCCCCGCCACCGCGGACATGCTCGCCAAGGCCGCCCACGGCCTGGCCGACGACCTCCTCACCAACACCCTGCTCACCGCCCGCTGTCCCGTGGTCTTCGCGCCGGCCATGCACACCGAGATGTGGGAGCACCCGGCCACCCAGGAGAACGTGGCGACGCTGCGCGCCCGCGGCGCCGTCGTCATCGAACCGGCCGTCGGCCGCCTCACCGGCGTCGACACCGGCAAGGGCCGGCTGCCCGACCCCGGCGAGATCTTCGAGGTCTGCCGCCGGGTGCTGGCCCGCGGCGTCACCGAGCCCGACCTCCGGGGCCGGCACGTCGTCGTCAGCGCCGGAGGCACCCGCGAGCCCCTCGACCCGGTCCGCTTCCTCGGCAACCGCTCGTCCGGCAAGCAGGGGTACGCCCTCGCCCGCACCGCCGCCGCCCGCGGCGCCCGGGTCACCCTGATCGCGGCCAACACCGCGCTGCCCGACCCCGCCGGGGTGGACATCGTCCGCGTGGGCACCGCCGTGGAACTGCGCGAAGCCGTCCTCGGCGCCGCCGCCGACGCGGACGCGGTCGTCATGGCCGCGGCCGTCGCCGACTTCCGCCCGGCGGTCTACGCGACCGGGAAGATAAAGAAGAAGGACGGCCAGGAGCCCGAGCCCGTCACCCTGGTGCGCAATCCGGACGTCCTCGCCGAGATCTCCGGCGACCGGGCGCGCGCCGGACAGGTGATCGTCGGCTTCGCCGCCGAGACCGACGACGTGCTCGCCAACGGCCGCGCCAAACTGAAGCGCAAGGGCTGCGACCTGCTGGTGGTGAACGAGGTGGGGGAGCGCAGGACCTTCGGCTCCGAGGAGAACGAGGCCGTGGTGCTGGGCGCCGACGGCAGCGAGACCCCCGTCGCCCACGGGCCGAAGGAAGCCCTGGCCGAAACCGTGTGGGACCTGGTGGCCGAGCGCCTCGGATGAGTGATCCGCTCTCCGTCCGGTCCGCCGAATCCTGGCCCGTGAGGGCGTGGCGCCTCTGGTCAAGCTCGCCCGGCATGGGCAGAATGCCCGTGCCGCAGGTCACAGAGCTCTCGCGAGGCGAGACAGGGGACCCCACGGCGAAGCACGACCGATAAACTGTTTCACGGACGGCGTCGGGTGCAGCCCCCGCCGTTCGCCAATGATCAGCCAGCAGCCGCTGCAACCCCAGGGAGCATTGTGTCCCGTCGTCTGTTCACCTCGGAGTCCGTGACCGAGGGTCACCCCGACAAGATCGCTGACCAGATCAGCGACACCATCCTCGACGCCCTGCTCCGCGAGGACCCGACCTCCCGGGTCGCCGTCGAGACTCTGATCACCACCGGCCTGGTGCACGTGGCCGGCGAGGTCACCACCAAGACCTACGCGGACATCGCGACGCTGGTGCGCAACAAGATCCTCGAGATCGGCTACGACTCCTCGAAGAAGGGCTTCGACGGCGCCTCCTGCGGCGTCTCGGTGTCCATCGGCGCGCAGTCCCCGGACATCGCGCAGGGTGTCGACGCAGCGTACGAGGCCCGCGTCGAGGGCGACGAGGACGAACTGGACCGACAGGGCGCCGGCGACCAGGGCCTGATGTTCGGCTACGCGACGGACGAGACGCCGACGCTGATGCCGCTGCCGGTCTTCCTCGCGCACCGCCTGTCCAAGCGCCTGTCCGACGTGCGCAAGAACGGCACCATCCCCTACCTGCGCCCGGACGGCAAGACCCAGGTCACCATCGAGTACGACGGCGACAAGGCGGTCCGTCTGGACACGGTGGTCGTCTCCTCCCAGCACGCCTCCGACATCGACCTGGAGTCGCTGCTCGCCCCCGACATCCGCGAGTTCGTCGTGGAGCCGGAGCTGAAGGCTCTCCTGGACGAGGGCATCAAGCTCGACACCGAGAACTACCGCCTGCTGGTGAACCCCACCGGCCGCTTCGAGATCGGCGGCCCGATGGGCGACGCCGGCCTCACCGGCCGCAAGATCATCATCGACACCTACGGCGGCATGGCCCGTCACGGCGGCGGCGCCTTCTCCGGCAAGGACCCCTCCAAGGTCGACCGCAGCGCCGCCTACGCGATGCGCTGGGTCGCCAAGAACGTCGTCGCCGCGGGCCTCGCCACCCGCTGCGAGGTGCAGGTGGCGTACGCGATCGGCAAGGCCGAGCCGGTCGGTCTCTTCGTGGAGACCTTCGGCACCGCCAAGATCGAGACCGAGCGGATCGAGAAGGCCATCGACGAGGTCTTCGACCTGCGTCCGGCCGCGATCATCCGCGACCTCGACCTGCTGCGCCCGATCTACGCCCAGACCGCCGCCTACGGCCACTTCGGCCGCGAGCTGCCGGACTTCACCTGGGAGCGCACCGACCGCGTCGACGCGCTGCGCGAGGCGGCGGGCCTGTAGGCCCGGCCCCGCTCCGTCCCGAGGCCCGGCTCCCTCGCGGGGGCCGGGCCTCGGCGCGTCCGGAACCGCCCCCACCGGGCAGAGCCCGGCGCCGCTGTCGGTGGCGTTTGGTAAGAATGCAAGCGTGAGCAGCGAGAACGGACGGCAGGACGGCGGCGCGGAGGGTGCGCCGCCCGAGCAGCTCGCGCTCATCCGGGAGAGCGTGCGCAAGGCCAAGGCCCCCCGCGCCAAACCCCGGACCTGGCGGGGTGCCGCCCTGGCCCGGGACCTGCCCGTCGCCCGGGTCCTCGTCGACAAGGGCGTGCTCCATCTCGACCGCTACTTCGACTACGCCGTGCCCGAGGAGCTGGACGCCGACGCCCAGCCGGGCGTGCGGGTGCGGGTGCGGTTCGGGGCCGGGCGGCACCGGGTGCGCGACGGGCGGCGCGAGGGCGGCGGACTGATCGGCGGATTCCTCGTCGAGCGGCTCGCCGAGTCCGACTACTCGGGGCCCCTGGCGGCGCTGGCCCAGGTCGTCTCGCCCGAGCGGGTGCTCAGCGAGGAGCTCCTGGGGCTCGCCAGGGCAGTCGCCGACCGGTACGCCGGCAGCCTCGCCGACGTGCTCCAGCTCGCCGTACCGCCGCGCAACGCCCGCGCCGAGCAACGGCCCTCGCCGGCCCCGCTGCCGCCGCCCCCGGCGCCCGCCCCCGGCTCCTGGGAGCGGTACGAGCAGGGGCCGGCGTTCCTCGAGTCCCTGGCCACGGGAGGCGCCCCACGGGCCGTGTGGAACGCGCTGCCCGGACCCGGGTGGAGCGAGGAGATCGCCCGGGCCGTCGCGGCGACCCTGGCCTCCGGGCGCGGCGCGCTGGTCGTCCTGCCGGACGGACGGGCCGTGGCCCGCGTCGACGCCGCGCTCACCGAACTGCTGGGCCAGGGGCGGCACGCGGTGCTCACCGCCGACGCCGGACCGGAGAAGCGGTACGCGCAGTGGCTGGCCGTGCGGCGGGGATCCGTACGGGCGGTCGTCGGGACGCGGGCGGCGATGTTCGCCCCGGTGCGGGACCTCGGACTGGTCGCCGTGTGGGACGACGGCGACGACAGCCACAGCGAGCAGCACGCCCCGCAGCCGCACGCCCGTGAGGTGCTGCTGCTGAGGGCGGCACAGGACAGGTGCGGCTTCCTGCTGGGCAGCTGGAGCTGCACGGTGGAGGCCGCCCAGCTGGTGGAGACCGGCTGGGCCCGACCGCTGGTCGCCGGGCGGGAGCGGGTGCGGGCCGCCGCACCGATGGTGCGGACCGTCGGGGACGGGGACCTCGCGCGTGACGAGGCCGCCCGTGCCGCGCGGCTGCCGACGCTCGCCTGGCAGGCCGTCAGGGAGGGGCTGCGGCACGGGCCGGTGCTCGTCCAGGTGCCGCGCCGGGGATACGTGCCCCGGATGGCGTGCGCCACCTGCCGTGCGCCGGCGCGGTGCCGGCACTGCTCCGGGCCGCTGGAGGCGCGGGATTCCGGCGATCTGCGGTGCGGCTGGTGCGGGCGCGGGGAGAGCGACTGGCACTGCGGCGAGTGCGGCGGGTTCCGGCTGCGGGCGCAGGTGGTGGGGGCCCGGCGCACCGCCGAGGAGCTGGGCCGGGCGTTCCCCGCGGTTCCGGTGCGCACCTCGGGGCGCGAGCACGTGCTGGACACGGTGCCGGGGGCGCCCTCGCTGGTGGTGAGCACACCGGGGGCGGAGCCGGTGGCCGAGGGCGGCTACGCGGCGGCGCTGCTGCTGGACGGGTGGGCCATGCTGGGCCGCCCCGACCTGCGGGCGGGGGAGGACGCGTTGCGCCGCTGGATCGGCGCGGCGGCACTGGTCCGTCCGCAGTCGGCGGGCGGCACGGTGGTGGTGGTCGCCGAACCGACGCTGCGGCCGGTGCAGGCGCTGGTGCGCTGGGATCCGGTCGGGCACGCGGTGCGGGAACTGGCCGAGCGCGGCGAACTGGGCTTCCCGCCGGTGTCGAGGATGGCGTCGGTGTCGGGGCCGGGCGGGGCCGTGGCCGGGTTCCTGCGCGCGGTCGACCTGCCCGCGCAGGCGGAGGTGCTCGGTCCGATCCCTCTGCCGGTCACCCCGGTGGGCCGCCCGCGACGGCCGGGAGCACCGCCTCCGGGGGAGGAGTGGGAACGCGCCCTCGTCCGCGTCCCCCCGGGCACCGGCGCCGCCCTGGCGGGCGCGCTCAAGGCCGCGCAGGCGGCCCGGATGGCCAGGGGCGGGGACGAAACGGTGTGGGTGCGCATCGACCCGCCGGACATCGGCTGACGCGACGACGTTCGGACGGGCCGGGGAGGGCCCTCGAGTGTGCTGCCGGTTCGCGGCGACACCGGCGCGGGGCGCGGCGGTTCGGCCGGCCGAGCGGACCCGGCGGGACGAAGCCCCAGCGGGGCGTCCGCCGTCGGCCGGTGCGCGGAACGGCCCCGCCCTCCCGGGGCGGTGCGCCGGGAGGGCGGGGCCGTGGAGACGGTGGCTCAGCCGTTGCGAGGGGCCGGGAAGGCCGTGGGGCGTGGTTCGTCGCGCAGGGAGGGACTGCCGGCCGTGGGCTGGGTCGGCATGGAGCGGGCGGCGGGCACCGTCGGCACCGCGGAGACACCGGCGCCCACATTGACGGCGCGGGTGCCCGACGCGTCGGCGGTGCGCTCGGTCTCCCCGGCCGCCGCCTGCGCCGCGGCACGGCGGGCGCCGTAACGGCGGTGGACCGCCTGTTTGGTGACTCCGAGCGCGGAGCCCACCGCGTCCCACGAGAAGCCCAGTGAGCGGTCGAAGTCCACGGCGGCCGTGACCAGGGTCTCGACACTGTCCCGCAGCTCCTGGGCGAGACGGACCGTCGGGGCGGGGGCGCGTCCGTAGACGACGAAGCCCGTGGACGGGCCGGAGCGGCGCGGGCGGTAGACGTTGCCCAGCTGGGCGGTGAGCGTGCGCAGCGCGTCCACCTGCCGGCGGACCCGCTCGATGTCCCGCACCAGCAGGTGCAGGCTGGCCCGAGCCTGGGCGTCGTGGGTTGCGTGGTCGGCCATGAACAAGCCTCTCGAACCGGCGTTGAAAGGAATGAGCCCGCTCGGGGCCCGTGGTCAACTCTTTCTTGACCAACGCGGGAGCGCTCCGCGGGTCACGGGGTGGGGGCGTGGCGGCATATGCGTACGCCCCCGGGTGGGGCGGCGCGCCGCCGTCCCACCCGGGGCGAGCCTGCCTGCCGGGCCCCCGGTACCGGCGGTTCTCCCTGCACGGGTGCCGTGGGCGCCGCCCCCATAGACTGGTGCGCCGCCCGCATCCGCTCCCGCCCGAGAGGCCCCCAGCACCCCATGAAGCTCGTCTTCGCAGGTACCCCCGAGGTCGCCGTCCCCGCCCTGGACGCTCTTCTCGCCTCCGGGCGGCACGAGGTGGCCGCCGTCGTCACGCGGCCCGACGCGCCCGCCGGACGGGGCCGCAGGCTGGTCGCCTCCCCGGTCGCCGAGCGGGCGGAGGAGGCCGGCATCGAGGTGCTGAAGCCGGTCAGGCCCCGGGACCCGGAGTTCCTGGAGCGGCTGAAGGAGATCGGCCCGGACTGCTGCCCCGTCGTGGCCTACGGCGCCCTGCTGCCCAGGACGGCCCTCGACATCCCCGCCCGGGGCTGGGTCAACCTGCACTTCTCGCTGCTGCCCGCCTGGCGCGGCGCCGCGCCCGTGCAGCACGCCATCATGGCGGGCGACGAGATCACCGGCGCCGCCACCTTCCTCATCGAGGAGGGCCTGGACTCGGGACCCGTCTACGGCACCGTCACCGAGGAGATCCGCCCCACCGACACCAGCGGCGACCTGCTCACCCGGCTCGCCCTCGCGGGCGCCGGCCTGCTGGCCGCGACCATGGACGGCATCGAGGACGGCACCCTGAAGGCCGTGCCCCAGCCCGCGGACGGCATCAGCCTCGCCCCCAAGGTCACCGTCGAGGACGCCCGCGTCGACTGGCGCACCCCGGCGCTGCGCGTCGACCGCGTGGTGCGCGGCTGCACCCCCGCCCCCGGCGCCTGGACCACCTTCCGCGGCGAGCGCCTCAAGATCGTCCAGGCCAGGCCGGTGCCGGAGGTGACCGACCTCGCGCCCGGGCAGCTGTCCGCCGGCAAGAACACCGTGCACGTGGGCACCGGCTCGTACGCCGTGGAACTGCTGTGGGTGCAGGCCCAGGGCAAGAAGCCGATGCGGGCGGCGGACTGGGCGCGCGGGGTGCGGATCGCGCCGGGGGAGACCGTCGGCGACTGACGGGCGGGCGGGCCCCCGGCCCGGCCGACGACGTAGGCTGGAGCGCGCACTTCACCCCACTTCCGGAGCACCTTTTTCGTGAGCGAGCAGCCCCGTCGGCCCCGCAAGCAGGCCAAGCCCTACCGCCGGCCCCAGAAGGACCCCGTCCGCATCCTCGCCTTCGACGCCCTGCGGGCCGTGGACGAGCGGGACGCCTACGCCAACCTCGTCCTGCCCCCGCTGCTGCGCAAGGCCCGCGAGAAGGGGGACTTCGACGCGCGCGACGCGGCGCTGGCCACCGAGCTGGTGTACGGCACGCTGCGCCGCCAAGGGACGTACGACGCGGTCATCGCGGCCTGCGTCGACCGGCCGCTGCGCGAGGTGGACCCGCCGGTGCTGGACGTGCTGGGCCTCGGCGCGCACCAGCTGCTCGGGACCCGCATCCCGACGCACGCCGCCGTGTCCGCCACCGTGGAGCTGGCCCGGGTGGTGCTCGGCGACGGGCGGGCCAAGTTCGTCAACGCCGTGCTCCGCAAGATCGCGCAGCACGACCTCGACGGCTGGCTGGAACGGGTCGCGCCGCCCTACGACGACGACCCCGAGGACCATCTCGCCGTCGTCCACTCGCACCCGCGCTGGGTCGTCTCCGCGCTCTGGGACTCCCTGGGCGGCGGCCGGACCGGCATCGAGGAGCTGCTGCGGGCCGACAACGAGCGCCCCGAGGTCACCCTCGTCGCCCGCCCCGGACGCGCCACCACCGGCGAACTCCTCGACGAGGAGGCCGCCGTCCCGGGACACTGGTCGCCCTACGCCGTGCGGCTCACCGAGGGCGGGGAGCCGGGCGCGGTCCCCGCGGTCGCCGAGGGCCGGGCCGGAGTGCAGGACGAGGGCAGCCAGCTGGTCGCGCTGGCGCTCGCGAACGCGCCCGTCGAGGGCCGCGACCGGATGTGGCTGGACGGCTGCGCCGGACCCGGCGGGAAGGCCGCGCTGCTCGCGGCGCTCGCCGCCGAGCGCGGCGCCGTGCTGCTCGCCTCCGAGAAGCAGCCGCACCGGGCCGGACTTGTGGCCAAGGCGCTCGCCGGCAACCCGGGGCCGTACCAGGTCGTCGCCGCCGACGGCACGCGGCCGCCGTGGCGGCCCGGCAGCTTCGACCGGGTGCTGGTCGACGTGCCGTGCACCGGTCTCGGCGCCCTGCGCCGCCGCCCCGAGGCGCGCTGGCGGCGCCGCCCCGAGGACCTGGACGGCTTCGCCCCGCTCCAGCGCGGGCTGCTGCGCACCGCCCTGGAGTCCGTGCGTGTCGGCGGCGTCGTCGGCTACGCCACCTGCTCGCCGCACCTCGCGGAGACCCGCGCCGTGGTCGCCGACCTCCTCAAGCAGATCCCGGACGCCGACCTGATCGACGCCCGTGACCTGCTGCCGGGCGTACCGGACCTGGGCGAGGGCCCCGACGTGCAGCTGTGGCCGCATCTGCACGGGACCGACGCGATGTATCTGGCGCTGATCCGGCGGACCGGCTGACTCCGCGCACGGCGCCGGCACCTCGCCGGCGCCGTCCGTGCGGGCCCGCGGCGGGACCGGGTGGGGGCAACACCCGGACGGCATGGCAGTCTTAACACATGGCCGTGCAGATCAACCCCAGCATCCTGTCCGCCGACTTCGCCCGTCTCGCCGACGAGGCGAAGGCGGTCGAGGGAGCCGACTGGCTCCACGTCGACGTCATGGACAACCATTTCGTCCCGAATCTCACGCTCGGCGTGCCGGTCGTGGAGTCGCTGGCCCGCGCGACGGACACCCCGCTGGACTGCCACCTGATGATCGAGGCCCCCGACCGCTGGGCGCCCCAGTACGTGGAGGCGGGTGCCGGATCCGTCACCTTCCACGTCGAGGCCGCCGCCGCGCCGGTGCGGCTCGCCCGGGAGATTCGCGCCAAGGGCGCCCGCGCCTCCATGGCGCTCAGGCCGGCCACCCCCATCGAGCCGTACGAGGACCTGCTCCCCGAACTCGACATGCTGCTGATCATGACGGTCGAGCCGGGCTTCGGGGGCCAGGCGTTCCTCGACATCATGCTTCCGAAGATCCGCCGTACCCGTGAGCTGATCAGAAAGCACGGTCTGGAGCTCTGGCTCCAGGTCGACGGCGGGGTATCGGCGTCCACCATCGAGCAGTGCGCCGACGCCGGCGCCGATGTCTTCGTCGCGGGTTCCGCCGTGTACGGGGCGTCGGACCCGGCCGAGGCGGTACGTGCACTACGCAACCAGGCCGAGGCCGCCACGGGCAAGGCGTCGTGGGCATGCGACCACTGAGCGTCAGGAACGTGAACGGCTCCCGGCAGGGCTGATCGACCGCGCCGGATCTGCAAGGATGAACGGCGAATCCAGAGTGTGAACAGCAGTGAGGAGATCGCCGTGTCGGGTATGTCGGCGGGCCGGTCAGCCATGCGGATGGGACCCGCTGAGCTGGTGCAGGCGGCGGCCATGGCCCGCCGCTTCTACCTCGAGGGCAAATCCAAGATCCAGATCGCCGAGGAGTTCGGCGTCAGCCGCTTCAAGGTGGCCCGGGTCCTGGAGACCGCCCTCGAACGGGATCTCGTACGGATCGAGATCCGCGTGCCGGCCGAGCTGGACGCGGAGCGCTCCGACGCGCTCCGCGCCCGCTACGGCCTCAGGCACGCCGTCGTGGTCGAGTCCCCGGCCGAGGCCGCGGAGACACCCGACCCCGAGAACCTGGGAGAGGTGGCCGCCGACCTGCTCGGCGAGCTGGTCAACGAAGGGGATGTGCTGGGCCTGGCCTGGGGCCGGTCCACCATCCACATGGCGGCGGCCCTGAACCGGCTGCCGCCCTGCACGGTCGTGCAGCTGACGGGCGTGTACGACGCCGGGACCGCCGAGCGCGGCTCGGTCGAGGCCGTGCGGCGCGCCGCGCAGGTGTCGGGCGGCGACGCCCACCCCATCTACGCGCCGATGCTGCTGCCGGACGCGGCCACCGCTCAGGCGCTGCGCCACCAGACCGGCATCGCGCGGGCCTTCGAGTACTTCGACAAGGTCACGGTCGCCTGCGTCTCCATCGGTTCCTGGGAGCCGGGCATCTCCACGGTGCACGACATGCTCAGCGACGAGGAACGGGCGCACTACGCCTCCCTCGGTGTCGCCGCGGAGATGTCCGCGCACCTCTTCGACGCCGAGGGGCGCCGGGTCGGCCGGGACCTGGGGGAGCGGTGCATCACGGTCAAGACCGACCAGCTGCGCCGGGTCCCCGAGGTCGTCGCGATCGCGGGCGGACAGCGCAAGGGTCCCGCGATCGACGCCGTGCTGCGCTCCGGGCTGGTCACCAGCCTGGTGACGGACACGTCGGCCGCGGACTACCTGATGACGGCGGGCCCCAACCCGCGGTCCGCGCTCAACCGCGCTGACCCGGACGGCCCCTGACGGAGGGTGAGGCGGGGGCGGGCCTGGCAGCATCGGCCCCATGGTGCTGCGACGGGCCCTGTCCCTCCGCCTCCTGGCCTGCCTGCTCGTCCTGTTCGTCCTGCCGGCCGGCTGCTCCACGGCCGGCGACGGCGGGGCGGCGCCCCCGTGGGCCGAGGGCATGGCCACCGTCCGGGAGACCGCCCTGCCCGCCGAGGCGCGGCGCACCCTGGACCTCATCGACGCGGGCGGCCCCTTCCCGTACGAGCGGGACGGCGCCGTCTTCGGCAACTTCGAGGGCCTGCTGCCCCAGCGGCCACGCGGCCACTACCGGGAGTACACGGTGCCCACCCCCGGTTCGCCCGACCGCGGGGCGCGGCGCATCGTCACCGGGCGGGACTTCGAGGGCCTGCTGCCCCAGCGGCCACGCGGCCACTACCGGGAGTACACGGTGCCCACCCCCGGTTCGCCCGACCGCGGGGCGCGGCGCATCGTCACCGGGCGGGACGGCGAGACCTACTACACCGACGACCACTACGCATCCTTCACGGCGGTACTGAGATGACGTACGACCTGGCGGACCGGCTCGTGGTCGCCCTGGACCTCGGCGGGGTCGGCGACAAGGCGGGGCTGATGGACCGGTGCGCCCGCGCGCTGGCGCTGCCCGACTGGTTCGGCCGCAACTGGGACGCCCTCGTGGACTGTCTCTCCGACCACACCGTCTGGCCCGAGGGCGCCGTCGAGCGGGGCCTGCTGATCGTCGTGCACGGCTGGCAGCCGTACGCGGCGGCGCGCCCCGAGGAGTGGGCGACCGCCCGGGAGGTGTTCGCGGAGGCGGCGGACCGGACCGCCTCGCTGACCGTCGCCCTGGCACTCGGAGGATCCCACGAACAGGGCTCTGACCAGCTTGGATGATGCGACCGGGGCGGGCGTTCCGGTCGACATGGGACAATGAAGTACGTGCTCTTCCCCCTGGCTGACCTGTCCGGGGGCCACCTCTGATCGACTGGGATGTGCAGCACGTGCGTTTCCTCAACGACATCCAGCCCGCGTACGACCTGACGTACGACGACGTCTTCATGGTGCCGAGCCGCTCCGCGGTCGGCTCGCGGCAGGGCGTGGACCTCAGCTCCCCGGACGGCACCGGCACCACCATCCCGCTCGTGGTCGCCAACATGACCGCCATCGCCGGGCGCCGCATGGCCGAGACCGTCGCCCGCCGCGGCGGACTGGTGGTCATACCGCAGGACATCCCCATCGAGGTGGTCACGGAGGTCGTCTCCTGGGTGAAGAGCCGCCACCTGGTCCTTGACACCCCGATCGTGCTGGCCCCGCACCAGACCGTCGCCGACGCGCTCGCCCTGCTGCCCAAGCGCGCCCACAACGCGGGCGTCGTCGTCGACGACGGGCACCGCCCGGTCGGCGTGGTCACCGACACCGACCTGTCCGGCGTGGACCGCTTCACCCAGCTCGCCGAGGTCATGTCCCGTGACCTGCTGCTCATCGACGCCGACATGGACCCGCGGCAGGCCTTCAACACCCTCGACGGCGCCAACCGGCGCTACGCCCCCGCCGTCGACCAGGACGGCCGCCTCGCCGGCATCCTCACCCGCAAGGGCGCCCTGCGCGCCACCCTGTACACGCCGGCCACCGACGCGGACGGGCGGCTGCGCATCGCCGCCGCCGTCGGCATCAACGGCGACGTCGCCGGCAAGGCCGAGCAGCTGCTCGCGGCGGGCGTCGACACCCTCGTCATCGACACGGCGCACGGGCACCAGGAGTCGATGATCAGCGCGCTGAAGCTGGTCCGCGACCTCGACCCGCAGGTCCCGGTCGTCGCGGGCAACGTCGTCGCCGCCGCGGGCGTCCGCGACCTCATCGAGGCCGGCGCGGACATCGTCAAGGTCGGTGTCGGCCCCGGCGCCATGTGCACCACCCGCATGATGACCGGCGTCGGCCGGCCGCAGTTCTCCGCCGTCCTGGAGTGCGCGGCCGAGGCGCGGAAGTACGGCAAGCACGTGTGGGCCGACGGCGGCGTGCGCCACCCGCGCGACGTGGCGATGGCGCTCGCCGCCGGCGCGTCCAACGTGATGGTCGGCTCCTGGTTCGCCGGGACCTACGAGTCCCCGGGCGACCTCCAGCACGACGCGAACGGCCGCCCCTACAAGGAGTCCTTCGGCATGGCCTCCGCGCGTGCCGTGCGCAACCGCACCTCCGAGGAGTCCGCCTACGACCGCGCCCGCAAGGGCCTGTTCGAGGAGGGCATCTCCACCTCCCGCATGTTCCTCGACCAGACCCGCCCCGGCGTCGAGGACCTGATCGACTCGATCATCGCGGGCGTCCGCTCCTCCTGCACCTACGCCGGAGCCGGCTCGCTCGAGGAGTTCGCCGAGAAGGCCGTCGTCGGCATCCAGAGCGCCGCCGGCTACGCCGAGGGCAAGCCGCTGCACGCCAGCTGGAACTGACGGCCACCGGCCGCACACGGCCCCCGGGGAACCCGTTGCGCGGGCGCCCGGGGGCCGTGGCACGCCCGCGGCCCCGCGGTCGCCCGGCGGTGCGGCCCGCACAGGCCGGCCGCCCTCGCGCAACGAACACCCGCCCCGTGGCGAGGAACGCAATGATCTTGCGGCGGTGCGCAAGGTTGCTGCATTTCAGCAGCAACGTCCGACCTCGTAGGGTTACGCGCTGTACGTGGTGCGGCGAGGACCCCGCTCGACGGGTCCCGGCTGTCGCGGGACGCCGTCGGTCCCTGCCGCGGAAGACCGGCAGCGACGAAGGAGTCAGCGCGTGCTCGACCAAGGCGCACCCCCGCACAACGGCAGTCCCGCCGCCCCGCCGTCCCCGGGCCTCGGCGCGCGCCTGATGCGTCGCAAGCCGGTGGAACACCTGGTCACCGAGGGTGGCCAGGGTGAGGGAGGCTCCCTGCGCCGCTCCCTCGGACTGTGGCAGCTCACCATGATCAGCATCGGTGCCACCCTCGGCACCGGCATCTTCGTGGTCCTCGGTGAGGCCGTCCCCAAGGCCGGTCCGGCGGTCACGCTCTCCTTCGTCATAGCCGGTCTGACGGCGCTGTTCTCCGCCCTCTCCTATGCCGAGCTGGCCGGCGCCATCCCCGTCTCCGGCTCCTCCTACTCGTATGCATACGCAACGATGGGTGAGCTGGTCGCCTGGATCTGCGGCTGGTGCCTGGTGCTGGAGTACGGCGTGTCGGTCGCCGCCGTCGCCGTCGGCTGGGGCGAGTACCTCAACGAACTGCTCGACGGCACCATCGGCGTCACCATCCCGGCCGCGCTGTCCGCCCCGCCCGGCGACGGCGGCGTCTTCAACCTGCCCGCGCTGATCGTCGTCCTGCTCGCCATGGCGTTCCTGCTGGGCGGCGCCCGCGAGTCGGCCCGCGCCAACACCGTCATGGTCGTCGTGAAGATCGCCGCACTGGTGCTGTTCTGCGCCATCGGCGTCCAGGGCTTCCGCTCCGGCAACTACGACGATTTCATGCCGCTCGGCATGGCCGGCGTCAGCGCCGCCGGGGCCACGCTGTTCTTCTCGTACATCGGCTTCGACGCCGCCTCCACCGCCGGTGAGGAGGCGAGGAACGCCCAGCGCGACCTGCCCCGCGCGATCCTGCTGTCGCTCGTCGTCATCACCGTGCTGTACGTCCTGGTCGCCGCCGTCGCGGTCGGCGCCAAGCCCTGGCAGCACTTCACCGACTCCGAGGCCGCGCTCGCCCAGATCATGCGCGAGGTCACCGGCCAGACCTTCTGGGGCACCCTGCTGGCCTTCTGCGCCGTCGTCGCCATCGCCAGCGTCGTCCTGACCGTCCTCTACGGCCAGACCCGCATCCTGTTCGCCATGGCCCGGGACGGGCTCGTGCCTAAGGCCTTCGCCAAGGTCCACCCGAGGACCGGCACGCCCCGCACCAACACCCTGATCGTCTCCCTGTTCTGCGGAGTGCTCGCCGCGGCCGTCCCGCTCGGCCGGCTCGCCGACGCCACCAGCATCGGCACCCTGTTCGCCTTCGCGCTGGTCAATGTCGCCGTCGTGGTGCTGCGCCGGACACGTCCCGACATGCCCCGCACCTTCCGGGTGCCGCTGTCGCCGGTGCTGCCCGCCCTCGGCTTCGCGTTCTGCGCGTGGATGATGGGCAGCCTGTCCACCGTCACCTGGGTGGTCTTCGGTGTCTGGATGGCCGTCGGGCTCGTGTTCTACTTCGTGTACGGCCACCGCCGCTCCCGGCTCGCCGCCCCGGCCCCGTCAGAAGCGAAGTGAACCACCCGCAGTGCTGAACGATCTCGACGAACGCATCGTGCACGCCCTCGCCGAGGACGCCCGCCGCTCCTACGCGGACATCGGCCAGATGATCGGCCTGTCCGCGCCCGCCGTGAAACGGCGGGTGGACCGGCTGCGCGCGACCGGGGCCATCACCGGGTTCACCGTCCGGGTGGACCCGGCCGCCCTCGGCTGGGAGACGGAAGGGTTCGTCGAGATCTACTGCCGCGGCAACACCTCCCCGGAGACCATCCAGCGGGGCCTGGAGCGCTACCAGGAGGTCGTGGCCGCCTCCACCGTCACCGGCGACGCCGACGCGGTCGCCCAGGTCTTCGCCTCCGACATGCGCCACTTCGAGCGGGTCCTGGAGCGCATCGCGGGCGAGCCGTTCGTCGAGCGAACCAAGTCGGTGCTGGTGCTGTCCCCGCTGCTGCGGCGGTTCTCGTCGGGGTCGCCCACGTAGCACCCGCCGGGAAAACGACGGGCCGGATCCGCTCCGGCCCGTCTAGCATGAGGTCATGACCTGGCGACATTGATCCACCAGCCGCGCCTCCCGAGGGCCGCCTCGGACGCCGTACGTCCTCCACGTCCGGTGTCCGAACCGCCCTTCCGGGAAGGCCTCATGACCACCACGCCCCCGCGTGTGTCCGACGACCGCGTACGACGGCTGACCTCCACGCTGTACGGCTACGCGTTCCTCGAAGACTTCATCCTGCTCTACCCGGTGTACGCGCTGCTGTTCAGCGACACCGGCCTGAGCGTCTGGCAGATCTCCTCCCTGTTCGCCCTCTGGTCGGTGACCGGCGTCCTCCTGGAGGTCCCCTCAGGGGCCTGGGCCGACGCCGTCTCGCGCCGGCTGCTGCTGTGGCTCGGTCCGCTGCTCTCCGCCGCCGGGTTCGCCCTGTGGGTGCTCGTCCCGTCCTACGGCGCCTTCGCCGTCGGCTTCGTGCTGTGGGGCGCCGGCGGGGCGCTCGGCTCCGGGGCGCTGGAGGCACTGGTCTACGACGAACTGGAGCGGCTCGACGCGGCCGACCGGTACGCCCGCGTGATGGGCCGGGCGCGTGCGGCCGGGCTGGTCGCGGTGATGGCGGCGATGGGGCTCGCCGGTCCCGTGCTCGCCTGGGGCGGGCATGCCGCCGTCGGTGCCGCGAGCGTGCTGGTGTGCCTGCTGACGGCGGTGGTCGCCGCGCGGTTCCCCGAGCACCGCTCCCCTGCGGCCGGACACGACAGCTGGACGGCGACGCTGCGGGCCGGACTCGCCGAGGCCCGCGCCGACCGGTCCGTACGCGGGGCGCTGCTGCTCGTCCCCGCGGTGAGCGCGGTGTGGGGCGCCCTCGACGAATACACGCCGCTGCTGGTCAGGGGGACGGGGGTGGCCGACGGCACGGTTCCGTATCTGCTCCTGCTGATCTGGGCCGGCGCCACCGCCGGGAGCCTGCTGGCCGGGGAGGGGGAGCGGACCGGTACGGCCGGGCTGGCCGCCCTGCTGGCCGGGGCCGGTCTCGCCCTGGTCGTCGGGGCGGTCGACGGCAGCCCGGCGGGGCTGGTCCTCGTCGCCCTCGCCTTCGGCGGCTTCCAGGCGGCGACGGTGCTGGCCGACGCCCGGCTCCAGCGGCGCATCGAGGACGGCGGTCGGGCCACCCTGACGTCGGTGGCGGGCCTGGGCACGGAGCTGGCGACGGTCTCGGTCTACGGGGGGTACGCGGTGATCGCCTCGGGCCACGCCCACGGGACCGCCTTCGCGGTGTTCGCGGTGCCGTACCTGGTGACGGCGGGGGTGCTGCTCGTGGGGGGCAAGGGCAGGGGCAGGGGCGGGGTGTGAGGTCTGCGGTGCCCTGTGCGGCCTGAGCGGTGCCGCGCCTACGGTCCGGTGGGTGGGGCGGGGCCGGGGCGGGGGTGTGTGTCCTCGGTCCGGCGCGGAATCGGTGACTCCGTGAGGTGAGGGTGCGGACGCGCCGGCCACTGCGGGCGGACACCCCCGGCCCGTCCCCTCCTCGCCGTACGCGGGCAGCCCGCACGGGGCCGGTGCAACGAATCGCCGTTGTCCCCGTCCCGGACGCAACGAACCGCTCACCCGTGCGCAACGGCTCCGTCTTGTCCGCCCGAGCCGGCCGACCGTACCGTCTATCCGGCCCCCCGAAACCCCCGCGTACCGGTGAGGAACACGCATGCGCACCGCCCTGCTCCAGAGCTCCGGACGGCCCGGATCCGTCGTCGAGAACCTGAAGGTCCTCGACGAGGCGGCCGGCCGTGCCGCCGCCGCGGGCGCCGGCCTGCTCGTCACCTCGGAGCTGTTCCTGACCGGGTACGCGATCGGCGCCGACGTCGCCCGGCTCGCCGAGCCCGCCGACGGCGACGCCGCCGACGCGGTCGCCGAGACGGCCACCCGGCACGGCCTCGCCGTCGCCTACGGCTACCCCGAGCGCGACGGCGACGCCGTGTACAACTCCGTCCAGCTCGTCTCCGCCGACGGCACCCGTCTGGCGAACCACCGCAAGACCCACCTCTTCGGCTGCTTCGAGCGGGACCACTTCACCCCGGGGGACCGCCCCGTCGCCCAGGCGCGGCTCGGCGGACTCACCGTCGGCCTGATGATCTGCTACGACGTCGAGTTCCCGGAGAACGTGCGGGCCCACGCGCTGGCCGGCACCGACCTGCTGCTGGTGCCCACCGCGCAGATGCACCCGTTCCAGTTCGTCGCCGAGTCCGTCGTACCGGTGCGGGCGTTCGAGAACCAGATGTACATCGCGTACGTCAACCGGGTCGGCCGGGAGGGCGAGTTCGAGTTCGTCGGGCTGTCCACGCTGGCCGGCCCCGACGGGGTCGCCCGCGCCCGGGCCGGCCGCGCGGAGGAACTCGTCCTCGCCGACGCCGACCCCGTCCTGCTGGCCGCGTCCCGCGAGGACAACCCGTACCTGCGGGACCGCCGTCCCGGCCTCTACGGGTCCCTCGTCTGAACCTCCCTCGTTCCACCCCCGCAAGGAGTCCGTACCCCATGACGTCCACGGTGCCCAACGCCGTCGAGCACACCGACGAGCAGCAGCCGCCGATCACCATGTTCGGCCCGGACTTCCCCTACGCGTACGACGACTTCCTCGCCCATCCGGCGGGCCTGGGGCAGGTACCGGCGACCGAGCACGGCACCGAGGTCGCCGTCATCGGCGGCGGACTGTCCGGCATCGTCGCCGCGTACGAGCTGATGAAGATGGGGCTCAAGCCCGTCGTCTACGAGGCCGACCGGATCGGCGGGCGGCTGCGGACCGTGGGGTTCGAGGGCTGTGACCCCTCCCTGACCGCCGAGATGGGCGCGATGCGCTTCCCGCCGTCCTCCACGGCGCTCCAGCACTACATCGACCTGGTGGGACTGCGGACCCAGCCGTTCCCCAACCCCCTCGCCGAGGCGACGCCCTCGACGGTCGTCGACCTCAAGGGCGAGTCGCACTACGCCGAGACGATCGACGACCTGCCGCAGGTCTACCGGGACGTGGCGAACGCCTGGAACACGTGCCTCGAAGAGGGCGCCGACTTCTCCGACATGAACCGCGCCATGCGCGAGCGGGACGTGCCGCGCATCCGCGAGATCTGGGCGAAGCTGGTCGAGAAGCTCGACAACCAGACCTTCTACGGCTTCCTCTGCGACTCGCAGGCGTTCAAGTCCTTCCGGCACCGCGAGATCTTCGGCCAGGTCGGCTTCGGCACCGGCGGCTGGGACACCGACTTCCCCAACTCCATCCTGGAGATCCTGCGGGTCGTCTACACCGAGGCCGACGACCACCACCGCGGCATCGTCGGCGGCTCCCAGCAGCTGCCGCTCAGGCTCTGGGAGCGCGAGCCGGAGAAGATCGTCCACTGGCCGTACGGCACCTCGCTGCAGTCCCTGCACCCGGGCGGCGCACCGCGTCCGGCCGTGACCCGGCTGCACCGCACCGCGGGCCACCGCATCACCGTGACGGACGCCGACGGCGACATCCGCACGTACCGGGCGGCGGTCTTCACCGCCCAGTCCTGGATGCTGCTGTCGAAGATCGCCTGCGACGACTCGCTGTTCCCGATCGACCACTGGACCGCGATCGAGCGCACCCACTACATGGAGAGCTCCAAGCTCTTCGTGCCCGTCGACCGGCCGTTCTGGCTGGACAAGGACGAGGAGACCGGGCGGGACGTCATGTCGATGACGCTCACCGACCGGATGACGCGCGGCACTTACCTGCTCGACGACGGCCCCGGCAAGCCCGCCGTGATCTGCCTGTCGTACACCTGGTGCGACGACAGCCTGAAGTGGCTGCCGCTGTCCGCGAACGAGCGGATGGAGGTCATGCTGAAGTCGCTCGGCGAGATCTACCCCAAGGTCGACATCAGGAAGCACATCATCGGCAACCCGGTGACCGTCTCCTGGGAGAACGAGCCCTACTTCATGGGCGCCTTCAAGGCCAACCTGCCCGGCCACTACCGCTACCAGCGGCGCCTGTTCACCCACTTCATGCAGGACGAGCTGCCCGAGGACAAGCGGGGCATCTTCCTCGCCGGCGACGACATCTCCTGGACCGCCGGGTGGGCCGAGGGCGCCGTCCAGACCGCGCTGAACGCGGTCTGGGGCGTCATGCGCCACCTCGGCGGCGAGACCGACCCCACCAACCCGGGCCCCGGGGACGTCTACGACCAGATCGCCCCCGTGCGGCTCCCCGAGGACTGAGCGGGGCCATATTCCGGCGGCCCCGGGCCGGGTCAGTCCGGCAGCGGGGTCAGCAGCATGCGGCCGGCGAAGCCCACCGCCGTGTCCAGGCCCGCGGTGAACTCCCCGGCGACGTCCGGCAGCCGGCGCAGCGCCCACAGGGCGCGGGCCGTGGTCCAGGCGGCGTCCCGGGCGCGCTCCAGGCTCCACGCGCCGAGCAGATGGGTCAGCGGGTCGGCGATCCGCAGCAGTTCGGGGCCCGGCGTCAGCTCTTCGCGGATGCGCTCCTCCAGCGAGACGAGGAGGTCGCCCACTCGGTCGAACTCGTCCTCCAGGTCGCCGGGTTCGCAGGCGAGCGTACGGCAGGTGTCCACGACGGCGAGCGCCAGATCGTGGCCGATGTGCGCGTTGATGCCCGCGAGGGCGAACTGCAGGGGACGTACTCCGGGGTGGTGGCGGAACTGGAACAGCGGGCGCCAGCAGGCCGGTGGCGGCCGCTCCCCGGACACCGCGTCGACGGCGGCCAGATAGCGCTCCGCGAACCGCACGTCCAGCGCGATCGCCGCCCGCGCGTCCGGGAAACGGCCGGCGTCGATGCCCCGGTCCACGGCCTCGGTCACGGCGAGGTAGACGCGGTTGAAGACCGCGACCCCGTCCCGCGCGGGCAGGGCCGCGTCGAGGGCGCGCATACGGGAGATGACCCCGTCCACAGGAGTGAGGACTTGTTCGTATCGCGCCATGAGCGCAGGGTCGCACCTTTACCGTGGGACGAGTGGCGGCGGGCCCGGCGCTTCCCCGGAACGGGGGAACGCGCCCGCCGTGGGGGAGGGGGAGCAGCACTGTGTCAGGCTCGCGTGCCCAGCGGCTGGCCGCACGGAGGGCCGAACGCCGACGCGCCGCCCGGCGCGGCACGATGGTCGCCGCGGCCTCCGTCGTGGTCGCGGTGGGCGCCGTCACCGGGATGATGTCGGCGGTCGGCGACGGAGGCGGCGCGGACACCGCCCGCCCCGAGGTGAGCGTGTCGCCCCGGCTTCAACCGCTGCCCGCCGTGCCGTCGCCCTCCCCGTCGCTCTCCCCGTCGGCGTCGCAGTCCCCTTCCGCCGAGGCCGCCGCGGAGACGGGGCGGGAGGCGAGCCCCGAGCCGTCCGTGTCCCGGACCGAGCAGAAGCGGCGGACCACGTCCCTGCCCGGCCGTCTCTACCGCCACCCCGAGTCCCAGGTGCTGGACTGGCTGCGGGCCAACCCCGACGACCCGCGCCGCGCGGTCATAGCGTCCCGGATCGGCGACCGGCCCGCGGCCGTGTGGTTCGCCGACCCCTCCCCGGACTCCGTCACCTCCCGGGTGCGTGCGGTCGCCTCCGGCGCTGCCGCGCAGGGCCGGACACCGGTGCTCGTGCCGTACGCGATCCCGGACCGGGACTGCGGCGGGCACTCCGAGGGCGGGGCGCCCGATCTGGGTGCCTACGACGCCTGGATCGACCGGTTCGCCGCCGGGCTGGGCACCGGCGAGGTCATCGTGATCCTGGAGCCCGACTCGATCGCCCAGTCCGGGTGTCTGTCCGCCGGTGCACGCGCCGACCGGTTCGCCTCGCTGGCCCGCGCCGGACGGGTGCTGAAGGAGGCCAACCCCCGGGCGCGGGTCTACTTCGACGCCGGGCACTCCGGCTGGAACGCGCCCGCCGAGCAGGCCGCCTGGCTCCGGCAGGCCGGGGCCGCGTCGGCCGGCTCCTCCGACGGCATCTTCAGCAACGTCTCCAACTTCCACGACACGGCCGACGAGGTCGCCTACGACCGGGCGGTGCTCGACGCCCTCGGCGGCCCGCCGGGCCTCGGCGCCGTCATCGACACCAGCCGCAACGGCGCCGGCGCCCCGACCGGCGGCGAGTGGTGCGACCCGGCCGGCCGCAGACTCGGCCGGCCTCCGACGCTCAGCACGGGGGAGGCCCGCATCGACGGCTATCTGTGGGTGAAGCTGCCGGGCGAGTCGGACGGCTGCAAGGGCGCGCCGGGCACCTTCACCCCGTCGTACGCCTACGACCTGGCGCGCTGATCACCTTCGGTGCCGTCGGTGTCGTAGGAGGAGGTGCCCTCGTCGAGCAGCGGTTCCTGCGTCTTGAGGTGGGCGGGCGCGAAGGCGCGCAGCGCGTGGTAGCCGGTGATGACGACCAGGGTGCCGAGCGCGATGCCGCTGAGGGAGAAGGTGTCGGTGAACTCCATCGTGACGTTGCCGACGCCGATGATGATGCCCGCGGCGGCCGGCACCAGGTTCAGCGGATTGCGCAGGTCCACCTTGGCGTTGATCCAGATCTGGGCTCCGAGCAGGCCGATCATGCCGTACAGGATGACGGTGATCCCGCCGAGCACACCGCCCGGGATGGCCGCCACGACCGCGCCGAACTTCGGGCACAGACCGAACAGCAGGGCGAAACCGGCGGCGGCCCAGTAGGCGGCGGTCGAGTAGACGCGGGTCGCGGCCATCACGCCGATGTTCTCGGAGTAGGTGGTGTTGGGCGGGCCGCCGACCGCGGTGGACAGCATGGAGCCGACGCCGTCGGCGGAGATCGCGGTGCCCAGCTTGTCGTCGAGGTTGTCGCCGGTCATCTCGCCGACCGCCTTGACGTGCCCGGCGTTCTCCGCGATCAGCGCGATGACCACCGGCAGGGCGACCAGGATCGCCGACCACTCGAAGGAGGGGGCGTGCAGGTTCGGCAGACCGATCCAGTCGGCGCGGCCGACCCCGGAGAGGTCCAGGCGCCAGTGGTCGGTGACCTTGCCGCTCGCGTCCGCCGAGTGGATCTGCCCGAGGATCCGGTCCAGCGCCCAGGACAGGACGTAACCGAAGACCAGCCCGAGGAAGATCGCGATGCGGGACCAGAAGCCGCGCAGGCAGACCACGGCCAGACCGGTGAACAGCATCACGAACAGGGCCGTCCACTGGTCCTGCGGCCAGTAGGTGGCCGCCGTCACCGGCGCCAGGTTGAAGCCGATCAGCATGACGACGGCGCCGGTGACGATCGGCGGCATCGCGGCGTGGATGATCCGCGCGCCGAAGTGCCGCACCGCGAGCCCCACCAGGAACAGCGCCGCCCCGACCACGAACACCGCGCCGGTCACGGTGGCGCTGGAGCCGCCCTGGGCCCGGATGACGGCGGCGACGCCGACGAAGGAGAGCGAGCAGCCCAGGTAGCTCGGTACCCGGCCGCGGGTGGCCAGCAGGAAGACGACGGTCGCGACGCCCGACATCATGATCGCCAGGTTGGGGTCCAGGCCCATGAGCACCGGGGCGACGAAGGACGCCCCGAACATCGCCACGACGTGCTGGGCGCCCAGGCCCGCGGTGCGGGGCCAGGAGAGCCGTTCGTCGGGGCGGACCACCGCGCCGGGGGCCGGGGTGCGCCCGTCGCCGTGCCGTGTCCACCGGACGCCGAGATCCATGGGGTGTCGCTTTCGTCGTACGTGCAGCGTGTCCGGACCATTGTGGGGGCTGAGCAGGAGTGCTTCGTACAGCCGGTCGAGCAGGCGGGGCGCGCTGAGCGTCTGCTTAGGATGAGGGCGCGCCGCCGTTTCGATGGAGGCGGCATCCGTCCCGCACGTCCCAGGAGCACCGCACCGTGACCGCCGAAGCCCCGCCCGCCCCCGCACCGCCGTACGGCCGGCTGATGCCCGTGACCGTCCACTTCGACGACCTCGACGCGCTGGGTCTGCTGCACAACGCCCGCTACCCGCTGCTGGTCGAGCGGGCGTGGACGGAACTGTGGCAGGACAAGGGCGTCCGCTTCGACGGCGACTGGGCCGCGGCCGGTGACGCCTGCAACGCGGTCAAGGAGTTCCGGATCGGCTACGACGCGCCGGTCACCCGGACCGGCGGCTACGCCGTCCACCTCTGGCTGGACCGGCTGGGCACGACCGGGCTGACCTACGGCTTCCGCTTCTGCTCGGCGGACGGCACGGTCACCTACGCCCGGGGCAGCCGGGTGCTGGTGCGGCTGGACGCCGCCACGCTGCGCCCGGCGCCCTGGAGCGAGGCGTTCAGGGCCGCGGCGCGGGAACTGCTGCGTCCGGACGCGTGATCTTCGTGCGGTCGCCCGCGCGCAGCACGCCCGCGAAGCCCGCGATGCCGCACGACAGCAGCGTCACCAGGACGAACGACACCATCAGGCTGGTCGCCTGGGCCAGCAGGCCGATCGCGCTCGGGGCGATGAGCCCCGAGGTGTAGGTGATGGTGGCGACGCCGGCGATGGCCAGGCTCGGGTTGGAGCCGCTGCGTCCGGCGGCGGCGAAGCACAGCGGCACGACCACCGCGATGCCGAGCCCCATCAGCGCGAAGCCGCCCATCGCCGTCGCCGGGTGCTCCGAGAGGACGATCAGCAGACCGCCGAGGACGGCGACGACACCGCTCGCGCGGACCGTGCGCACCGCGCCGAAGCGGTCCACCACGTGGTCACCGGCGATCCGGGCGATCGCCATGGTGAGGGTGAACCCGGTCGTGCAGGCCGCCGCGAGACCGGGCGAGGCCTCCAGCTGGTCCCGCAGGTACACCGCCGACCAGTCCAGGCTCGCGCCCTCCGCGAACACCGCGCAGAACCCGATCGCGCCGATGACCACCGCGGAACGGGGCGGCAGCGCGAACCGCGGCGGCGGCTCCTCGTCCGCGGCGGGCTGCAGGTCGAGCACCCAGGCGCAGGCGACGACACCCGCCACCGTCAGGACGGCGGCGGCCAGCGCGTGGTGCAGCCGGGCGTCCGAGCCGAGGTGGGCCGCGAGCGTGCCGGCCGCCGAGCCGATGAGCGCACCGGCGCTCCACATGCCGTGCAGCCCCGACATGATCGACTTGTCGAGGCGGTTCTCCACCTCCACGCCCAGCGCGTTCATCGCCACGTCGGACATGCCCGCCGTGGCGCCGTAGACGAACAGCGCCAGGCAGAGGGTGAGCAGGTTCGGGGCGATCGACGGCAGGACGAGCGCCAGCGTCCACAGCGCGATCAGCCCGCGCAGCGCGGTGCGGGCGCCGAAGCGGTGGCTGACGCTGCCGGCCAGCGGCATGGCGACCGAGGCGCCGAGCGCGGGGAAGGCCAGCGCGAGCCCCAGCTGCCCGGCGCTCACCCCGGCGTGGTCCTGGATCCACGGGACCCGGGTGGCGAACGAACCGGTGACGGCGCCGTGCACCGCGAACACGGCGGCCACGGCGTACCGCGCCCGCTTCACCTCATGTGGTGCGTACACCGCTGCACTCATCGCCCCGCCCCTCCCGGTGGTCCGTTCCCGTACGCGCCGCCGTAAACTATCAGGAACCCTGCCTGAAAGATAAGGGGCCCGGGTCCACGGCCCCGGCCCGCGCCCGCCGGTCCTCCCGTCCGACCGGTCCCGCCGATCTGGAAGGATCCCGGCATGGCCGCATCCCCGAGCACCGCCCGAGCCCTCAACGACCGGCTCGCCCTGCGCCTGCTCCAGCGCGAAGGCCCGCTGACGGCAGCGCAGTTGAAGCAGCTGACCGGCCTGTCCCGGCCCACCGTCGCCGACCTGGTGGAACGCCTCGCCGCGGCCGGTGCGATCGGGGTGGTCGGGGAGGCGGGGGAGCAGCGGCGCGGGCCCAACGCCAAGCTGTACGGGATCGTCGCGGACCGCGCGCACCTGGCCGCGCTGGACGTGCGCACCGAGGGCGTCACCGTCGTGGTGTCGGACCTGGTCGGGGAGGTGCTGGCCGAGGCGGCCGCGCCGATCACCCAGGACGCGGGGACGGGACCGGCGGTGGAACAGGCGGTGGCTCTCGTCGAGCGGACGGTGAAGGAGGCGGGCGCCGACCGGCCGCACACCGTGGGCATCGGCGCACCCGGCCTGATCGACCCCGCCAGCGGCGAACTGCGCGACTCCACCGGACTGCCCGAGTGGCACCGCCGCCTGGTCGCCGCGCTCCAGGAACGGCTCCCCGAGGCCCGGGTCAGCGTGGAGAACGAGACCAACCTCGCCGCGCTGGCCGAGCAGCGCGACGGGGCCGCCCGCGACCGGGACACCTTCGTCCTGCTGTGGCTGGGGCACGGCACCGGCGCGGCCGTGATCCTCGACGGCGTCCTGCGCCGGGGCGCCTCGGGCGGCACCGGGGAGATCGGCTTCCTCCCGGTGCCGGGGACGGACGGGCTGCCGTCGGCCACCGACTGCGGGGGCGGCTTCCACTCCCTGGTGGGGTCGGCGGCGGTCGTGGCGCTCGCCGAGGAGTACGGCGTCGCCGCGCCGGGCGGAAGCGCACCGGAGGCGGCCGGCGCGGTACGGGCGGCGGTCGCGGCGGACGGACCCGGCAGCGCGGGGGCGCGGTTCCTCGACACCCTGGCGGACCGGATCGCGGTGGGCGTCGCCTCGGTGGTCGCGCTGCTGGACCCCGGCTGCGTGGTGCTGGGCGGCGAGGTCGGCCGGGCCGGCGGGGCAGCGCTCGCCGCCCGGGTCCAGGACCGCCTCGCCGCCATCTCCCCGCTGCCCGCCGAGGTCCGACCCAGCGCCCTGGGCGGTACGGCGGTCCTGCGCGGCGCGCTGCTCACCGCCCGCGACCGCGCCCAGGAGGACCTGTTCGGAACCCCGGGATAGCCGCGCTGCCCGGAAGCGGTTCCCGCGCCGCTCCGCCGGGACTCAGCGGCGCGGGAACCGCTGGGCCAGGAACTCGTCGAACGTGGTGACGCCGACCGCCCGCTCCGGAGCGAGATGACCGCCGTCGCGGAAGGCGCGGTACGCCGCGCCGCGCAGCGGGACCTTCACCACCGCGCGCCGGCGGCCCGTCGCCTTCAGATAGGCGCGGGCCAGCGAGTCGAACGTGCGGACCTCCGGCCCGCCCAGGTCGTCCACCCGGCCCGCCGGTCCGCCCCGGGCCAGGTCGGCCAGGCGCCGCGCGACCTCCGTGACCTCGACCGGCTGGTCCTTCACCCGGGCCGGCAGCGGCAGCACCGGCAGCCTGGCCAGGCCGTCGAAGAACGTGAGCAGCAGATCGTGGAACTGGGTGGCGCGCAGCACCGTCCAGCCGATCCCGGAGTCCTCGGCCATCCGCTCCACGGCCAGCTTGGACCGGTAGTAGCCGAACGGCACCCGGTCGACACCGACGATCGAGATGTACACCAGGTGGCTCACCCCGGCCCGCCGCGCCGCCGCGATCAGGTTCCGCGCGGCCTTCTCGTCGCCGCCGCGCGGTGACGTGGCGCAGTGCACGACCGTGTCCGCGCCCGTGACGGACGCGTCCAGCGGGCTGCCGCCCTGGCGCAGGTCGACGGCGTAGGGCACCGAGTGCCGGCTGAGCACCCGCACCTCGTGCCCGTCCGTCCGCAGCCGCTCGGCGACGTGCCGGCCGAGGGTTCCGGTCCCGCCGGTCACCAGGATCGTGGTCATCCGTCCAGCCCTTTCCGCCACCGTGCGCCCGCGTCGGCCGGCGCCGTACGGGTCCCAGCTTTCCCGTGATCGGCGCCGCCCGCACCCGCGCGAGCGGGGCGGGCGTGGTGAGGCCCGGCGGCGGGCAAGGGCCGTCGTCACCGCCGCCGGGCCGGTTCCGTGAGGTGGGTCAGCAGGCTCCCTGGTCCCGCCAGACCCCCCATTCGCCGGTGGTGCCGGGCTCCTCGCCCTGCGTCCACCACTGCGCCTTCCAGACGTGCCCGTCGTGCGAGACCACGCTGCCGCCGCCGTACGCCGTCGCCGCGGTCCAGGCCGGTTCCGCGCAGTCGCCCGGCTCACCGGGCGGTGTGGTCGGCGGGTCCGTCGGGGTGGTGCCGGTGCCCGGTTCGACGACGGTCGTCCCGCGCGCCAGGTCACCGGCCAGCGCGTAGGCGGTGCCGCCGATGGTCACCGTCCAGTTGGAGGGCGTGGACACCGGCAGGTAGTAGTTGAACGACAGGTCCACGCTCGCGCCCGGGGCCAGCGACTGCCAGGCCGGCAGCTTCAGCGACACCCGGTGGAAGTCGCCCTTCAGACCGCCCACGTTGCTGCCGCTGTGATCGCTCCTGATCACCTTGGTGCCGAACCCGGACTGGTCGGAGGCGTTCCCGGGAGCGGCGGTCGCGTAGTCGAACTGGAACTCCGTGCCGCCCGGCAGCGCGGTCCTCGTCCGGTTGGTGATGCGCAGCTTCGGCGTGATCGGGTAGTTGGAGTCGCCCAGCTTGAACTCCGTGAACTCCACGTCCACGTCCACGGCCTTCGCGGGCAGCTCCGCGTTCGACTTCTTCGCGCCGTACGGAGCGGCCGACCTGAACTTGTCGTACATCAGCGAGGTGAGGGTGTCGCCCGTCTCGTACTGGCCCTCGGCGGCGTTCCAGTCGTAGTCGCCGGCCAGTTCCCACACCATCGTGCCGCCGATGCCGCGTTCCACGACGTAGTCGGCCTTGGCCGCGACCGACTGCTCGTCCTCGGTGGACAGGAAGACCTTCTTCTCGGCGTTCCACAGCCAGGGCGCGACCAGCGTCGGGTCGTACTTGCGGGTGTACGTGCCGGTCAGCCGGGTGTCCGCCGGGAAGCCGTACTCGGTGACGTAGTCGCCGACGATGCCCTTCTCGAGGTTCTTGGCGTGCCACATCGGGTTGGAGCCCGCCGGAGACTCCTTGCCGTCGGTGTCGAGGTCGTGCCAGAGGTTGTCGATGCCGACGGCGCCGTCACCGCACTTGGCCAGACCGGAACCGGCCGGGCAGGTCGAGGCGGCCGCCCTGCCCCACAGGCCGTCGGTCCCTCCCTGGACGTTCTTGAACCCCCGTGTGTAGTACGGCAGTCCGATGTTGATCCGGCCGGCCGGCATGGAGCCGCGGAAGTAGTGGTAGGCCCAGTCGGTGTTGAGGTAGCCGATGCCGCCGTACTGGGCGCTGCCGTAGACGTTCGCGGCGGCCAGCTCCGCGTCCCGGCCGTCGTCGAACAGGGAGGCGTTCGGGCCGACGTACTCGTTCCAGGCGCCGTGCAGGTCGTACGACATGATGTTGACGTAGTCCAGGTACTTCTGGACCTGGAAGGTCTCCATGCCGCGCAGCAGGTAGCCGGACGAGGGCGCCGCGACCGTCAGCAGGTAGTGCCGGCCGTCCGCCGCGCCCGCCCGGTCCAGCTTCTCGCGCAGCGTCCTCATCAGCGCCGCGTACCCCTTGACCAGCCCGGCCCGGCGGCCGTTGGCGAAGGACCAGTCGAGCGGGTTGCCCGCGTCCTTCATCGTCGTCGGGTACTCGTAGTCGATGTCGACGCCGTTGAAGCCGTACGTCCTGATGAAGTCGACCGCGGAGTCGGCGAAGGTGTCGATGCCCGCCTGGTTGACCGAGCCGTCGGCGTTGGCGGCCATCGAGTAGAAGCCGCCGGAGTCCACGCGCTCGCCGGCCTCGTCGATGTAGCCGCCGGTCTCCGCCCAGCCGCCCACCGAGACCAGCGTCTTGACGTCCGGGTGCTGCTTCTTGAACTTGTTCAGCAGGTTGAAGTGGCCCCGGTAGGGCAGTTGCGGGTCCATCTCGGCACCGGCCACGCCCGGCCAGGTCATCCCCGTCGCGGCGTTGTCGGCGCCGTCGGGGCCGACGGAGAGCTTGTTGCCCTTGTCGATATGCGCGAACGCGTAGTTGATGTGGGTGACCTTGTCCCACGGGATGTCGGAGGCGAGGTAGGCGGGCTTGCCGTCCTTGCCGGTGCGCCAGCCGGTGAAGTAGCCGATCACCCGCCGCTGGTGGTCGGAGCCCATCTTCTCCCGCCCGGCCGAGTCGTAGACCGTGCAGTACGGGACGTCGGCGCCCGGGGTCCGGTACAGGCCGTCGGGGCGGCAGGACTCCTGGTCGGCGGCGTGGGAGACGGTGGCGGGCAGGGCCGCGAGCAGCAGGCCCGCGACGGCGGCGGCGGAAGCGAGCAGCGCGGGTCTCGCCCCGGTGCGTGTGGGGGACGGCACAGTGGGTTCCTCTCCACGGAAGTTGCGCAGACCCTAAGAGGACTAGACCACAGCGTCAATAGGTATGGACCAATTACGGGGTGTCAAGGGGGGCCCGCGCAGGGCGAGTTGCCCCCGGTGCGACGCTCGGCAGCCCCCGGGTCACCGCCTGTGAGCCACTCCACACACCCCACCCGCATGGAGCACGGCCGGCCGTGGCAGACTGGCCCTGTACCAGTAGCAGCGCACTCCGGGGTCGGTGAAAGTCCGAACCGGCGGTTACAGTCCGCGACCCGGTCGCCTCCAGCGACCGGTTGACCAGGTGAAATTCCTGGACCGACGGTTAAAGTCCGGATGGGAGGCAGTGCGCGGCGGGCGGGCATCCATGCGCGCCGCCGTACCGGTTCGCCGACGAGGCGAGCCCTGTCCGGCGTCGCCCCGGTGTCCTCGCCCGTACTTACTGTCGTCATCGACAGCCCCGGAGTCCGTGCCCGAAGAGGCAGGAGGACCCGGGAAGTGTTCACCGGAATCGTCGAAGAGCTGGGCGAGATCACCGCCGTCGAAACCCTCGGCGACGCCTGTCGCTTCCGGCTGCGCGGCCCCGTCGTCACCCAGGGCGCCCGGCACGGTGACTCCATCGCCGTCAACGGTGTCTGTCTCACGGTCGTGGAGCACGAGGGCGACGAGTTCACCGCCGACGTGATGGCCGAGACCCTGAACCGCTCCAGCCTCGGGGCCCTCACCGTCGGATCGCGCGTCAACCTCGAACGCCCCATGGCCGTCGGCGGACGCCTCGGCGGCCACATCGTGCAGGGACACGTCGACGGCACCGGCGAGATCATCGGGCGCGAGCCGTCCGAGCACTGGGAGATCGTGAAGATCTCCCTCCCCGCCGACCTCTCCCGCTACGTCGTGGAGAAGGGCTCCATCACCGTCGACGGCATCAGCCTCACCGTCGTCGACGCCGGATCCGACCACTTCACCGTCAGTCTGATCCCCACCACGCTCGCCCTGACCACGCTCGGCACCAAGCAGCCCGGCGACCCGGTCAACCTCGAGGTGGACGTCATCGCCAAGTACGTCGAGCGGATGCTCGGCGACCGCGCCGCCGGAACGGGGGCGGCCCGGTGAACTGGCTCAACTCCGAGGCGTTCACCCTGTTCGACCAGCACATCAAGTGGTCGGACATGATCGGCAACGTGGTCGGGCTGATCGCCCTCGCCCTCGGCTGGCGCCGCTCCATCTGGACCTGGCCCGCCCAGTTCGTCTCCGGCCTGATCCTCTTCGCGGCCTTCGCCACCGCCCACCTCTCCGGCAGCGCCGGCAAGCAGATCGTCGTCATGCTCGTCGCCGCCTGGGGCTTCTGGCAGTGGAACCGCGGCCGGCGGCAGGCGCAGGACGGCTCCATCGCCGTACGGTTCGCCACCCACCGCGAACGGATCCTCCTGGTGGTCGCCGCGATCGCGGGCACCCTGGCCGTCGGCGGACTGTTCACCCTGTACCCGTCCCTGTCCTGGGACCCCTGGCCGGACGCCTACATCTTCGTCGGCACGATCGTCGCCATGTACGCCCAGGCCCGCGGCATGGTCGAGTTCTGGTTCGCCTGGCTCCTGGTCGACCTCGTCGGCGTCCCGCTGAACTTCGCCAACGGCTTCGCCTTCTCCGGCTTCGTCTACGTCATCTACGGCGCGCTGGTCCTGTGGGGACTGCGCGACTGGTGGCTGCGCTCCCGCGACGCGCGGCCCGCCCTGGAAGGAGCGCCGGCATGAGCGCCCACCCGTCTCCCGCCACCACCCCGGAGCAGAGGGCCTGGGGCGACCCCCGTCGCGCCACGCCCCTCGTCCCGCCCACCCCGTACGGCACCGACGACCTCGAGGACCTCGTGCTCGACCCCGTCCAGCAGGCCGTCGCCGACATGGCGGCCGGCCGGCCCGTCGTGGTCGTCGACGACGAGAACCGCGAGAACGAGGGCGACCTCGTCATCGCCGCCGAGAAGGCGACCGAGGAGATCATCGCCTTCATGATGAGCGAGTGCCGCGGCCTGATCTGCGCCCCCATGGAGGGCGGGGAACTGGACCGGCTGCGGCTCCCGCAGATGGTCGACGACAACACCGAGTCGATGAGGACCGCGTTCACCGTCTCCGTCGACGCCGCTGCCGCCCACGGCGTGAGCACCGGCATCTCCGCCGCCGACCGCGCCACCACGCTCCAGCTGCTGGCGTCCGGCACCGCCGGGCCCGACGACTTCGTCCGCCCCGGCCACATCTTCCCGCTGCGCGCCCGCCCGGGCGGCGTGCTCGAGCGCAACGGCCACACCGAGGCCGCCGTCGACCTCGCCCGCCTCGCGGGCCTGCGCCCGGCCGGCTGCATCGTGGAGATCGCCGGCGAGGACGGCCGCATGCTGCGCCTGCCCGAGCTGATCCCCTTCGCCCGCAAGCACGGCCTGACGATCATCTCCATCGAGGACCTGATCGCCTACCGCCGCTCCGCCGAACCCACCGTCCGCCGCGAGGCCGAGGTCCACCTGCCCACCTCCCACGGCACCTTCACCGCGTACGGCTACCGCTCCACCGTCGACGGCGTCGAGCACGTCGCCCTCGTCCACGGCGAGATCGGCGACGGCGAGGACGTGCTGGTCCGCGTCCACTCCGAATGCCTCACCGGCGACGTCTTCGGCTCCCGGCGCTGCGACTGCGGCCCCCAGCTGGACGCCTCCCTGGACCGCATACGGGCCGAGGGCCGCGGCGTGGTGGTCTACCTGCGCGGACACGAGGGCCGCGGCATCGGCCTGATGTCCAAGCTGCGCGCCTACGAACTCCAGGAGCGCGGCCGCGACACCCTCGACGCCAACCTCGAACTCGGCCTGCCCGCCGACGCCCGCGACTACGGCGCCGGCGCGCAGATCCTCGCCGACCTCGGCGTTCGCGGCGTCCGCCTGATGACCAACAACCCCGACAAGTCCGACGCGCTCGCCCGGCACGGCATCGAGGTCACCGGCCGCGAGCCGATGCCCGTCACCGCGAGCGAGCACAACCTCCGCTACCTGCGCACCAAGCGGGACCGGATGGGCCACGACCTGCCCTGGCTGGACACGCCGACCGTGCCCGCCTGCGGCAACCAGTAACGAGAACCACCAAGGAGAGACGTGAGCGGCAAGGGTGCACCGGAACTGTCCGTGAGCGACGTCGGGGACCTCAGGGTCGCCGTCATCGCGGCACAGTGGCACGAGAAGGTGATGGACGGACTGGTCGACGGCGCCCTGCGCGCCCTGCACGACCTCGGCATCGACGAGCCGACCCTGCTCAGGGTCCCCGGCAGCTGGGAGCTCCCGGTCGTCGCCAAGGTCCTGGCCGGCCGCGGCTACGACGCGGTCGTCGCCCTCGGCGTCGTCATCCGGGGCGGCACGCCCCACTTCGACTACGTGTGCCAGGGCGTCACCCAGGGCCTCACCCAGGTGTCGGTCGACACCGGTGTGCCCATCGGCTTCGGCCTCCTCACCTGCGACACCGAGGAGCAGGCCCTGGACCGTGCCGGACTGCCCGGCTCGAACGAGGACAAGGGCCACGAGGCGGTCACCGCCGCCGTGGCGACCGCGGCGTGCCTGCGTTCGGTATCCGAACCCTGGCGGTGAGCAGTCCCCGTCACCGCGTAGGGTAAGGACCACCATGTCCAAGAAGACGTTCGAGGAGCTGTTCACCGAGCTCCAGCAGAAGGCCGCCCACGGCGATCCCGCCACCTCCCGCACCGCCGAACTGGTGGACAAGGGCGTCCATGCCATCGGCAAGAAGGTCGTCGAAGAGGCCGCCGAGGTCTGGATGGCCGCCGAGTACGAGGGCAAGGAGGCGGCCGCCGAGGAGATCTCGCAGCTGCTGTACCACGTCCAGGTGATGATGGTCGCCCGCGGCATCTCCCTCGACGACGTCTACGCCCACCTGTAACGACCGACGTTCGCACCACACCCCTCCAGACGAAGGAAGCCGACCTCATGCTGCGCATCGCCGTCCCCAACAAGGGTTCACTGTCCGGCCCTGCGGCGGAGATGCTGCATGAGGCCGGCTACCAGCAGCGCCGCGAATCCAAGGAACTGCGGATCGTCGACCCGACGAACGAGGTCGAGTTCTTCTACCTCCGCCCCCGCGACATCGCGATCTACGTCTCCTCCGGCCGCCTCGACATCGGCATCACCGGCCGCGATCTGCTGGTCGACTCCGGTGCCCGGGCCGAGGAGATCCTGCCGCTCGGCTTCGCCCGCTCCACCTTCCGCTACGCCACCCGGCCCGGCACGGCCGGCGGCGTCGCCGACCTCGGCGGCATGACGATCGCCACCTCCTACGAGGGCATCGTCGCCAAGCACCTGGCCGACCACGGCATCGACGCCTCCGTCGTCCACCTCGACGGAGCCGTCGAGACCGCGATCGAACTGGGCGTCGCCGAGGTCATCGCCGACGTCGTCGAGACGGGCACCTCCCTGCGCAACGCGGGCCTGGAGGTCATCGGCGAGCCGATCATGAAGTCCGAGGCGGTCGTCGTCCGCCGCACCGGGGGCGCCGACGAGGCCGACGAGACCGTCGAGCCCAAGGTGCAGCAGTTCCTGCGCCGCCTCCAGGGCGTCCTGGTCGCCCGGACCTACGTGATGATGGACTACGACTGCCGGGTCGAGCAGCTGGAGAAGGCCGTCGCGCTCACCCCCGGTCTGGAGTCCCCGACCGTGTCCCCGCTGCACAACGAGGGCTGGGTCGCCGTCCGCGCGATGGTCCCCTCCAAGGAGGCCCAGCGGATCATGGACGACCTCTACGACATCGGCGCCCGCGCCATCCTCACCACGGCCATCCACGCCTGCCGCCTCTGACCGGGCCCCGGACCACCACCATGTCGGACGTCACCCCGGACCAGCTGCCCGCACTGCCCGTCACCTTCCGTCCGGGCCGCACCCGCACCGTGCTGCTCGCGGCGGGCACCGCGCTGTTCCTGGTCATCACCCTGATCGCGCTCCTGCTGGAGCACCTTAGCCCGGGGGAGCGGATCAGCTTCGTGTTCACCGCCGCGCTGCTGGCCGGTGTGCTGTTCCTGCTGGCCCGGCCGAAGGTCGTCGCCGACGAGGCGGGCGTCACCGTCGTCAACATCGTGAGCCGGCGCCGCCTGGAGTGGGCGGAGATCCTCCAGGTGCACCTGCGTCCCGGTGACCCCTGGGTCTTCCTCGACCTCAGCGACGGCACCAGCATGCCCGCGCTGGGCATCCAGCCGGGCATCGCCAAGCGGCAGGCCATCGCCGACGCGCGCACCCTGCGGGCGCTCGCGGAGGAGCGCTCCACGGCCGGTCCCGGGGCAGCCCGGGGCTGACGCCCGGCGGGTCCACGGGGGTCTGCCCGGACAGGCGTCGGGGACGCTTCGGGAGCGCTTCGGGAACGTCCACCTGCCGCAGTGGCCCGTGTCTTGATTAATCTGGTGGGCGGAGGCGCGCCGACAGCGCCTCCGCCCCTGTCGCCCCGCCCGGAGCGCAGGGGCTCCTGCTACCCGAGGAGTGACCCCCTCCGGCGATGGACGGATCGTCCTGCAGTACCTGCGCCGCCCCCTGCCGACATAGCGCGGACCCGTGCCACACGGTCCACGCGCGTGCGAAGGCGGCGGCATCATGACCACCCCCTTGCTGCTGCTCGCAGCCGCGTTCCTGCTGATCCTCGCCAACGGCTTCTTCGTGGCGGCCGAGTTCGGCCTGGTCACCGTGGAGCGGCCGGACGCCGAACAGGCCGCCGCCGACGGCGACCGCCGGGCCCGGCGGGTCGTCGAGTCGCTGAAGGAACTCTCCTTCCAGCTCTCCGGCACCCAGCTCGGCATCACCATCACCTCCCTCGTCGTCGGCATGCTGGCCGAGCCCGCGCTCGCCGCACTGCTGCACGGCCCGTTCACCGGCATCGGCATCCCCGAGGGCGCCGTCCCCGGGGTCGCCGTCGTCGTGGGCATGCTGCTGGCGTCCGCCGTGCAGATGGTGATCGGCGAACTCGTCCCCAAGAACTGGGCGGTGTCCCGGCCCTTGCAGGTCGCGCGCTTCGTCGCGGGCCCGCAGCACGCGTTCGCCCGGCTGTTCCGGCCGGTCATCGCCGGGCTGAACGCCGTGGCCAACCGTCTGGTGCGCGCCCTGGGCTTCGAGCCCGCCGAGGAGCTGGCCTCCGCCCGCACCCCCGGCGAACTCGTCTCCCTGGCCCGGCACTCCGCCCGGGCCGGCGCCCTGGAACAGGACACGGCGGACCTCTTCGTGCGCACCCTGTCCCTGGGCGAACTGACCGCGCAGCACGTCATGACCCCGCGTGTGAAGGTCAGCGCCCTGCAGTCCTCGGCCACCGCCGAGGACGTCGTCAACCTGACCCGGGCCACCGGTCTGTCCCGCTTCCCCGTCTACCGGGAGCGGATCGACGAGATCGTCGGCATGGTGCACCTCAAGGACGCCCTCGCGGTGCCCGTGCACGACCGGCTGCGCACCCCCGTGGGCCGCATCGCCCGCCCGGCGCTGCTGATCCCCGAGACCCTGCCCGTACGGCCGCTGCTGAAGCGGCTGCGCAGCGAACAGCCCATCGCGGTCGTCGTCGACGAGTACGGCGGCACGGCCGGAGTCGTCACGCTGGAGGACATCGTCGAGGAGATCGTCGGTGAGGTGCGCGACGAGCACGACGGACAGGACGTCCCCGAGCTCGCCGCCGCCCCGCCCGAGGACGGCAACCCGGCGTGGGACGTCGACGGCGGCGTCCGCGTGGACATCCTGCGCCGCATCGGCCTGGAGGTCCCCGAGGGCCCGTACGAGACGGTGGCCGGTCTGGTCGCCGATCTGCTCGGCCGGATCCCGGCCGTCGGCGACCGTGCGGAGCTGCCCGGCTGGCGGCTGTCGGTGCGCCGCGTCGGCCACTACCGGGCCGAACGGGTCCGTCTGGTCAGGACGGCACCGCTGCCCCTGGTGGAGGCGGCCGGATGAGCCTGCTGCAACTCCTGTTCGCCGCGCTGCTCGTGCTCGCCAACGGGTTCTTCGTCGGCGCCGAGTTCGCGCTCGTGTCGGTCCGCCGCAGCCAGATCGAACCGCTCGGCACCGCCCGCGCCCGCCAGGTCCTGTACGGCCTGGAGCACCTGCCGCAGATGATGGCGGCGGCCCAGTTCGGCATCACCGTCTGCTCGCTGACGCTCGGCGCGGTCGCCGAACCGACGGTCGCCCGTCTGCTGGAGCCGGTGTTCGCGTGGATGCACCTGCCGCACGGCATGATCCACCCGCTCGGCTATGTCATCGCGCTCGCCGTCGTGGTCTTCTTCCACCTCGTCATCGGCGAGATGGTCCCGAAGAACCTGGCGATGGCGGCGCCCGGGACGGCCGCGCTGTGGCTGAGCCCCGGCCTGGTCTGGTTCGCCCGGTTGTGCAAGCCGGTCACGTTCGCGCTCGGCGCCTGTGCCCAGGCCGTCCTGCGGCTCTTCCGGGTCGAGCCGAAGGACGAGATCGAGGCCGTGTTCACCAGCGAGCAGCTCAACCGCCTGGTGGAGGACGCCGGTCAGGCGGGTCTCCTCGACCCCGAGGAGGCCGAGCGCCTCGAGGACGCCCTGGAACTGGGCTCCCGCCCGGTGACGGACGTCCTGCTGGACAGCGCGTCGCTGGTGACGGTCACGCCCTCCGTCACCCCGGGGGAGATCGTGGAGCTCACCGCCCGCACCGGGTACTCCCGCTTCCCGGTCGCCGCGGACGGCGGTGCCTTCATGGGCTACCTGCACGTGAAGGACGTACTGGAGCTGGAGGACTCCGGCCGTGCCGTCCCGCAGCGGCTGTGGCGGCCCATGACGACCCTCCGGCCCGAACTGCCGCTGGACGACGCCCTCACGGTGATGCGCCGCGCGGCGACCCACCTCGCCCAGGTGGCCGACGCGTCCGGCAGGGTCCTGGGCCTGGTCGCCCTGGAGGACGTGCTGGAGCTCCTGGTCGGTGAGGTGCGTGACCCGGCCCACCGGGAGGTGACGGTCACGGCCCCGAGGGCGAGCGGGGCACCGGAGGAGGCGATGGCCTGACGGGGAGGGGCGGCGGCATTCGCCGCCGTCCCGGCGGACAGTCCCGGGGGCGCCGGCCGCGACGTCGGCGCCCCTGCCGTCGTCGGCGCCTCCGACGGTCGGCTCCCTCGCCGGCGTCTCACGGCCCCGGCGACGGATCCTGCGGCCCCCGGCCCGACAGCACCTCTCCGTACGCCTGCATGAGGTCCGGCAACCGCAGCGTCGCCAGGTCGTCCCGCGTCAGCGTCCCGGGATACCCCGACAGCCGCAGGTCCCGGTACGCGCAGCTCTTCTCGTACAGCGTCCGCAGGAACCGCCCGTTGCCCAGCTCGTCGATCCAGCCCTGGTCGACCACGTGCCCGGCGATGGAGCGCAGCTCGTCCAGCGCCTCCTCGTCCCACGCGTCCCCGTTCTCGGCGGCCAGCACCTCGCCGATCGCGGTCAGCTCCAGCGGCCGGTACGAGGGGAAGTCCACGCGGGTGGTGAAGCGGGAGGACAGCCCGGGGTTGGCGGCCAGCAGCCGGTCCATGCCCTCCGGATAGCCGGCCAGGATCACCACCAGGTGGTCGCGGTTGTCCTCGGCCCGCTTCAGCAGCACTTGGAGCGCCTCGTCGCCGTACGCGTCGCCCTTGCCGTAGCCGGAGTTGGAGAGCGAGTAGGCCTCGTCGACGAACAGGACCCCGCCGAGCGCGGAGTCGATCAGCTCGTTGGCCTTCACCGCGGTCTGCCCGAGGTACTCGCCGACCAGGTCCGCCCGCTGGGCCTCCACCAGGTGGTCGCCGCCGAGCAGTCCCAGGGCGTAGAAGACGCGGCCCAGGATGCGGGCCACCGTGGTCTTGCCGGTGCCCGAGGGGCCGGAGAAGACGAAGTGGCGTTTCGGCGGATGCACCGGCAGTCCCTGACCGGACCTCAGCCGGGCCATGTTCAGCTGCGCCGACAACGCCTTGACCTGGCGTTTCACCGGCTCCAGGCCCACCATGCGCTCGAGTTCGGCGAGCGCCTCCTCCAGTAACGCGGGGTCGGTGGGGCCGGTGGGCAGGGCGGACGCCGCGGCGCCCGCGCGCTCGCGCACCGAGGGACCGGTGACCGAGGGGAGGGGGCCTTGCGGCGGCTCGGGCTCGGGCAGCCTGAGATCGCGGCCCTCGCTGCCGAAGAGGGGGTCGAGCAGGTCGGGGCCGTCCATGATGTCCTGCCCGGCACCGGTGAGTGTGATCGCGGCGAGGTCGGCGGAGTCACCGTCGTACCCCTCGTACCCGTCGCCCTCGGCGATCGCGGCGAGCCGGGCGGAGGTGTCCATGAAGGCCGGGTCGACCCGGTGCACGGCCCGGTACAGGGGGAGCGCGGCGGCGCTGCGACCGGTTCCCTCGTGGGCGCGCGCCAGCCAGTAGCGCAGCTCCTTGCGCTGGGGCTGCTCGCTGCGGCACCGCATCAGCGCGGCCGACAGCAGGGGTTCGGCCTGCCCGTACATCTCCAGACGCACCCGGGCCATGCCGCCGAACAGGCCCGCCTCGATGCCCAGCATCGGGTCGTCGACCAGCGGCTCGGTGTGCCGGACCAGCTGCTCCCAGTCCTTGACCAGATAGGCGCGGCAGGCGTGCAGGAAGCGCACTTGCGGATCGGTGTCCACCGGGGGCAGTCCGGCGAGCGCCCGGTCCAGCTCGGGGACATGGCGGCCGTCCAGCCAGTGCGAAGCGTGCGCCAGCAGCAGGTCCCGTGGGCTCTCCAGCACCGGCTGCACCCACCAGCCCAGCCAGTACCAGGAGTTGAGGGTGCGGCGGTGCCGGGCGCGCTGTTCGCCGAAGCGCTCGCGGTGCCGGAACATCCTGAGCAGCGCGGTCGTCGTGTCGACGCGCAGCGCGTGCAGCCCGAGCCAGCCGTCGGCCATCCCGGGGTCGATCCGCACCGCGGCCCGGAACTCCTCCTCCGCCTGCGGATAGGCGCCCATCGTGTAGGCGTCCACGCCTCGCAGCCAGGCGAGGTCGGCCGGGGCCTGCGGGCCCTGCGTGCCGAAGTCCATCACGTCCCCCACAAACCGTGCCCCCGTCGGTGTGCCGGCCGGCTCCCGGCCGTCGGCTCCCTTGGTCGAACCGCTGTGCCGCGGACCGGAGTTGCAAGGTGCGCGAAGCAGCGTCCGTAGGTCGCACCGAGGGCATCGTACCTGCGGCGGCGCCACGGCCGTAGGGTGCCGTGCACCTCGAAGGGCGAGGCGGGACGGGACGGAGCGGTGACCCAGGGTGATCGTCATATGCCGCTGAGCGGCCGGAAAACGTGAAGAGGGCAGAACGAAGCCCCCGATCACGGGGGAACAACCGGGGGCTTCGCGTCTGCGGGCGGCTCCCGAAGGGCCGCACATTGAGAACGTAAGACCTGTACGGGCCCCCGGTCAAGCCGAGTTGGGGTACTCCGGCAACTTGTCCGGGACCGCTCTTCACAGGATCACCACATTGCGGATGGCTCGTCACCGTGTGTGAGGGGAGGGGGTGGCTCACCCGTCCCGGCAGGCCCAGGAAGCAGCTCGTATCCCGTCCGCCGCTGAAGCACCAGAAGGTCGGCGAAGGGGCGAGAGGGGTCGCGGGCGAAGTGCTCGCGCTCCGCGCGCACCCATCCGTCCCAGAACTCCCTCTGCTCCTCCCCGTCCCGCGCCTTTCCCCGGGCCCAGGACTCCTCCCGGGGCACCTCTATCCACAGCAGCAGCGCCAGATGCGGGCGCAGCGCCCGGCGTCCCGCGCCGACCCCCTCGACGACGACCACCGGGGCGGGCGGCAGCGGACGGGGCGGGCCGAAGCGGCGGGTCCGCCAGTCGTAGGGGGAGTAGTGCGCGGTCCCGCCACGGCGGAGCGGTTCGACCACCTGGCTCAGCAGCCGCCCCGTCCAGTCGAACAGTTCGTCGTGGCAGGCGATGTCGTCGAGCCGCAGCACCGGCGCGCCGTCCAGCTCCCGCGCCAGCTCACCGGCGAACGTCGACTTCCCGGAGCCGGCGTGGCCGTCGACACCGACGAGCCGGACCGGGCCGCAGGAGGGGGCGAGCCGGCGGATACGGGCGGCGAGAGCGTGAATGGCTGATTCCCGGGGGTTGGGGGGCTGACGCAAGCACTCTAGGCCCCCCTTCCGTACGGACCGGGACAGGTCCCGCCATTGGTCGAGTCCCATGTCGACCGGCGCGGCACGGCCCCGGTGCTGGCAGGATCCGCCCGGCTGCGTTCATAGTTGGCGCACACCCGCTCCATCCGGCGGACGCACGCCGTCCGCCGGCCGTGCACTGGTCCTGTCCCGACTCCGACACCTGGGGGTCCTCCACCCATGAGCAGAGCCGAACTGCCCTCCCGCAGAACCCTCCTGGCCGCTGCGGTGGTCGCCGCCGTCGCCGGGACCGCGGGCCCGGCGTCCGCCGGCACCGTGACCGGCGGGGCCACCGACACCCCGGACGACGGCCCGTCCCGCGCCCGCGCCGTCGACAACCGGGCCTGGACGTCGTACGCCGACTGGCGCAGCGGCACGGCCGACGGGACCCGTGCCGTGGCCGGCGCCCGCCCCGGCCTGGTGATCGCGCGAGCCGCCGGCACCACGGACCACACCGACCCGCACACCGGCCGCACGGCCGCCTGGGAGTACGCCACCTGGACCTCGCCCGTCCACCGCCTCGGCGTCCCCGCGACGGAGGCGATCGTCTCCTGGAACGCCCGCACCCCCGAGGGCACCTGGATCCAGGCCGAACTGAAGGGCACCTACTCCGACGGCACGGACACGCCGTGGTACGTCATGGGCCGCTGGGCGGCGGGGGACCAGGACATCCGGCGCACCTCGGTGGACGACCAGGGCGACGGCAGGAGCAGCGTGTGGACGGACACGCTCGCCGTCGACGACGCCGCCTCCGGCCTGCGCGTGGTCTCCTACCGGCTGCGCCTGACCCTCTACCGCCGCCCCGGCACCGGTCTCACGCCGACCGTGTGGCGGATCGGCGCCATGGGCTCCGACGTCCCCGACCGGTTCACCGTCCCAGCCTCCACGCCCGGCCTCGCCCGGGAACTGACCGTCCCGCGCTACTCGCAGGAGATCCACAAGGGCCAGTACCCGGAGTACGACAACGGCGGCGAGGCCTGGTGCAGCCCGACCTCCTCGCAGATGATCATCGAGTACTGGGGCGGCCGGCTCACCGAGGAGCAACTGTCCTGGGTCGACCCGTCCTACGCCGACCCGCAGGTCTGCCACGCGGCCCGGTACACCTACGACTACCAGTACGCCGGCTGCGGCAACTGGCCGTTCAACGCCGCGTACGCGGCCACCTTCAAGGACCTCCAGGGCGTGGTCACCCGCCTCGGCTCCCTCACCGACCTGGAGACGCTGATCGCGGCGGGCATCCCCGCCATCACCTCGCAGTCCTTCCGCGCGGAGGAGCTGACCGGGGCCGGCTACGGCACGGCCGGGCACCTGATGACGGTCATCGGCTTCACCGCCGACGGCGACGTGATCGCCAACGACCCCGCCTCGGACGACAACGAGGCCGTGCGCCGGGTCTACAAGCGGCGCGAGTGGGAGAACATCTGGCTGCGGACCAAGCGGTACAACGCCTCCGGCAAGGTCGTCTCCGGCACCGGCGGGGTCTGCTACCTCTACTTCCCGGCCCGTCCGACCCCGCGCCAGCGCAGGGCGCTCGCGGCGGTGGGCGTGCGCTGACCCGCCGCGGACGGCGGGCCCCGGACGGCCGGGGTCCGCCGTCGCGTGTGACGAAGCTCTCGGCCGCGGGAGCCGCCCACGCTGGCAAGGTGGACAGGACCGCGGGGGGAGTCCACCGCACCACCGAGACCAGCGAGAAGCCATGACCGCGAACGCAGCCACCGTCACCCGTGCCCGCACCGGCGGGCCCCGGGAGGATGGTCCGAAGATCCTCGAGCACGTCATGGGATGGACCCTCGTCGTGGTCGTCGCCATGTTCGTGACCCAGCTCGGACTGCTCTGACGGCAGCCCGTCCGGCCGGCGTGATCCGGCTCCGCGGCGACCCGCCATACCGCGGCGGGACGTCCCGCCGCCCGCAGGAGACCTGGGTCGACAGTGAACACCAGCCGGCAGTCCGCCGTGCGCCCCGGCGCACGCGGCACCGAGCGCTCTGCCGCGCGCCGCGCCGAACTCATCGCCATCGGACGGTGGCTGTTCGCCGACACGTCGTACGACAGCGGCGGCATCGGCTTCGACGCCGAGGTGCACGCCCTCCGTGACGGTGCGCGCGAGGCGATCGTCGCGACCATCGCCGAGGGCGCCTACGGCCGCACCGGCATCGCGCCGTTGGCGCGGATGGGGCTGCTGTCCTGGGTGTGCGGCGTCGAGGGCGCCGCACTCGCCCGGATCGACCGCGGTGAACTGCCCCGCGAGACCCTGCGCGACCTGCTGGTGAAGACCCTCGGCGGCGCCATGCGCGCCATCGAGGAACTGGACCCCGCCTACCCGGCCCCGGTGCCCGCCCGCCGCGGGGCCTGAGCCGGATCGGGACGGCGGCGGGGGCGGAGGTCCCCCCGTGGAACCCCCGCCCCCGCGCGCCCGGAAGGGCTACCGGATCGCCTTGATCAGCTCCCCGTCGGCGGTGTCGCCGCTCAGCTCCCAGAAGAACGTGCCGCCCAGACCCTGCTCGTCCTTGTAGGCCATCTTGGTCGTGACGGTGGCCGGGGTGTCATAGCTCCACCAGTCGTCGCCGCACTTGGCGTAGGCGGTGCCGGCCACCGTGCCGGTCGCCGGGCACGTGCTCCTGAGCACCTTGTAGTCCTCGATGCCGGGTTCGTACGTGCCCGCCGCCGGGCCCGTCGCGGTGCCGCCGGGTTCCGCCTGCGTGACACCGGTCCAGCCGCGGCCGTAGAAGCCGATGCCGAGCAGCAGCTTCTCGGCGGGGATGCCGAGTCCCTTGAGCTTCGCGATGGTCGCCGAGGAGTGGAAGTCGGCCTTCGGGATGCCGTCGTACGAGGTCAGCGCCGAGTGCGGAGCGGTGGGGCCGGCCGCGTCCCAGGCGCCGAAGAAGTCGTACGTCATCGGGTTGTACCAGTCGACGTACTGGGCGGCGCCCGCGTAGTCCGCCGCGTCGATCTTGCCGCCCGCCGTGGCGTCCGCGGTGATCGCCGCGGTGACGAGGTGGTCGGAGCCGAACGTGGCGCGCAGCGCCGACATCAGCTCCCGGAAGGCGTCGCGGCCGCTGGTGTCGCAGGTGGCGCCGCAGGCGTTCGGGTACTCCCAGTCGATGTCGATGCCGTCGAAGACGTCGGCCCACCGGGAGTTCTCGACCAGGTCGTAGCAGGACCGGGCGAACGCGGCCGGGTCCTTCGCGGCCTCACCGAAGCCGCCGGACCAGGTCCAGCCGCCGAACGACCAGAGCACCTTGAGGTCCGGGTGCTTCTTCTTCAGTTCGAGCAGCTGGTTGAAGGTGCCGCGCAGCGGCTGGTCCCAGGTGTCGGCGACGCCGTCGACGGACTCGGCCGCGGTGTAGGTGCGCTCGGTGGCCGCGTAGGAGTCGCCGATGGCGCACTTGCCGCCGGTGACGTTGCCGAAGGCGTAGTTGATGTGCGTGAGCCTGTCGGCGGAGCCCGACGTCTCGATGTTCTTGACGTAGTACTCGCGGTCGTAGGTGCCCCATTCGGTGAAGTACCCGATGACCTTGGAGCCGGCGGCGGCCTCCTGGGCCGGGGTCGCGGCCGTGGCGGTCGGGGCGCCCGCGCCGGCGAGCAGTCCGGCGCCGAGCACGGCGGCGCAGGCCGCCGACAGGAGCGCCCGCAGGGTGCGGGGGCGGTGGGGGGATGACATCCAGTGTCTCCTCGTGGGGGGAGGGGAACGCGAGTCGGATTGGCATGAACGCGGTGACTCGGTGGAGCGAAACCCTAGGAGGACTAGACCAGTTGGGTCAATGGTGCGGACCAATTCGGGGGGCGGAGGACCCCGCGCGGGTTTCTTGAAGTAAGCGGTCGTTAACAAGTGACTTGCTCCCCGGGATCGGGCATACTCACAGCGCACAGCCGCTGGTCAGCAGCTTCCGAGACCCGGGAGTGCGAGCATCGGCCAGGCACCGATACGACCCCGGCGGAGCCGCCCCCACCCAAGGCGCACGCCGATGTGCCCGAACAGGGAGGAGAGCGTCGCCATGCCCGACCGCGCCCCGCAGCCGGTGGACCGGCAACTGCCCACGGACGAGGCCCGTGACCTGATCTCGCTCGTCCGCGACATCGCCCAGCGCGAGATCGCCCCCGTGGCGGCCGAGGAGGAGGACGCGGGACGCTTCCCGCGCGAGGTGTTCACCCTCCTGTCCGAGTCCGGACTGCTCGGCCTGCCCTACGACGCGGAGTACGGCGGCGGCGACCAGCCGTACGAGGTCTACCTCCAGGTCCTCGAAGAGCTCGCCACGGCACGCCTCACCGTCGGCCTCGGCGTCAGCGTGCACAGCCTCGCCTCGTACGCGCTCGCCGCCTACGGCGCCAAGGAGCAGCGGGCCGAGTGCCTGCCGGCGATGCTCGGCGGCGGTCTGCTCGGCGCCTACTGCCTCTCCGAGCCGGCCTCCGGCTCGGACGCGGCCTCCCTGCGCACCAAGGCGGTCCGCGACGGCGACGACTGGGTGATCGACGGCACCAAGGCGTGGATCACCCACGGCGGAATCGCCGACTTCTACACCGTCATGGCCCGCACCGGCGAGGAGGGCCCGCGCGGCATCACCGCGTTCCTGGTCCCCGGGGACGCCGAGGGGCTCAGCGCCGCCGTGCCCGAGAAGAAGATGGGGATGAAGGGCTCGCCCACCGCCCAGATCCACTTCGACGGCGTGCGCGTCCCCGACGCGCGGCGCATCGGCGAGGAGGGGCAGGGCTTCGCGATCGCCCTGTCGGCGCTGGACGGCGGCCGGCTCGGCATCGCCGCCTGCGCGATCGGCGTGGCCCGGGCGGCGCTCGACGAAGCACTCGGCTACGCGGTCGAGCGGCGGCAGTTCGGCAGGCCGATCGCCGACTTCCAGGGGCTGCGCTTCATGCTCGCCGACATGGCCACCCAGATCGAGGCGGGCCGCGCGCTCTACCTGGCGGCGGCCCGGCTGCGCGACGCGGGGCGGCCCTTCGCCCGGCAGGCGGCCATGGCCAAGCTGCACTGCACCGACACCGCGATGCGGGTCACCACCGACGCCGTGCAGATCCTCGGCGGCTACGGCTACACCGCGGACTTCCCCGCCGAGCGCTACATGCGCGAGGCCAAGGTCCTGCAGATCGTCGAGGGCACCAATCAGATCCAGCGCATGGTCATCGCCCGCCACCTCGTGGGGCCGGAGACACGCTGAACTGACCGAGCCCGCGCCAGGGCGCCGCCAGCCGGGTCCACTCCGGGTCGTGCCGGCCGGGCAGGGTGCGGCCGCGGTCGGCCCAGGTCCGCAGCAGATCGCGGTAGATCGGCGGGTCCGGGGGCTGGGGCGGCGCGGGGACGGCCACCTCCGTGGGCGGCGGCACGAAGACACGGCGTTGACGCCCGGTCGTCGAGTACGTGGGGGTCGTCATGCCTGGGCAACGCGACAGCGGCCGGACGGGTCACCGACCGCCGGAATAGGGCGTGCGTTCGCCGCCGTCCCGGCGGCGGACCGCAGGCGCCGTGCACGGCGGGGGACCGAGGGGAGTCATGCGCGGGGGCGGCGGACGACGCCGCCCCCGCCCGGGTCCACCCGGGGCGGTGACCGCTCAGGCGGCCTGCCGGCGCATCGCCGGGACCCGCATCGGGCGCGAGCCCGGACCGCCGACGTGCGAGAAGGGCTGGGTGCGCCAGTCGAGCCCCTGAGGGAGCGTCAACAGCAGGGCGGTGTCCTGCTCCTGGGGCGTGACGGACTCGTCCGCCGGCCGGGCCTCGGAGGCGCGGCGGCCGGTACCGGCGCAGACCGTGAGCCCGAACGGGTTCCACGGCGAGGCGCACAGCGCGTGCTCCGGCAGGACGTCCTCGTCCGCCAGCAGGGCGATGGGCTGCGCGCAGTCCGGGCACACGACCCGGTACATCTCGAAGGTGTCGTAGGCGTCGAACTCGTCGTCCGGGGCGTCGGGTTCGACGTACTCCGGCTCGGCCTCGACGACCGGCTGCTGCCGCTTGGACGTGGTACGACCAAGGCGCTTAAGACTCTGCATTGGGTTCTCCCCCTCGGGCTGGGCCGTGAAGGCACTGCGGCCTCGACCACAGCAAGCACTTCCCGTCCCCAATCCGGCGTAATCACGAGAACATCACGGAGACCGTTCGAGGCGTGTGGCGTTCGTCACATGCCACTCGCAGGTGCCCCGTGCGGCGGCTCCGTCCCCCCGCAGCACGGGGCCGCCCGGCACATCACGAACCGGGTATGACCTGGTGGCTCCGGTATCCGAGGGGATCAAGCGCACTGTAGGTTCTTGCGCCATGGAGGAGCTGGACCGACAGATCGTGCAGCTGCTCGTCAAGGACGGGCGGATGAGCTACACCGACCTGGGCAAGGCCACGGGCCTGTCCACGTCGGCCGTGCACCAGCGGGTGCGCCGGCTGGAACAGCGCGGCGTCATCCGCGGTTATGCCGCGGTCGTCGACCCGGAGGCCGTGGGCCTGCCCATGACCGCCTTCATCTCGGTCAAACCCTTCGACCCCAGCGCCCCCGACGACATCGCGGACCGCCTCGCCGGCGTCCCCGAGATCGAGGCCTGCCACAGTGTCGCGGGCGACGAGAACTACATCCTCAAGGTGCGCGTGTCCACACCGCACGAACTGGAGGAACTGCTCGCGCGCGTGCGCACGCTGGCCGGCGTCTCGACCCGCACGACGGTGGTCCTGTCCACCCCGTACGAGTCCCGTCCGCCGCGCATCTGACGCGGGGCCGCGCCGGAGGCGGACCTGGGTGCGGGGCGGGCCGGGCGGCGCGCGAAACTGTGGGACATGAGTGAACGCACCGTCCCGCCGCACACCGTCCTGCTCCGCCGCGGCGAGGTCCACAGCCCCGCCGATCCCTTCGCGACCGCGATGGTCGTCGAGCGCGGCCAGGTCGCCTGGGTCGGCTCCGAGGGCGCCGCCGACGCCTTCGCGGACGGGGTCGACGAGGTCATCGACCTGGACGGCGCGCTGGTCACCCCGGCGTTCACGGACGCGCACGTCCACACCACGGCCACCGGCCTCGCCCTCACCGGCCTCGACCTGTCCGACGCCCCCTCGCTCGAGGCCGCGCTGGCCCGCGTCCGGGAGTTCGCCGCCGCCCGCCCCGGCGACCGGGTGCTGCTCGGGCACGGCTGGGACGCCGCCCGCTGGCCCGGCGGCCGGCCCCCCACCCGCGCCGAACTCGACGAGGCCACCGGCGGCCGTCCCCTCTACCTCAGCCGGATCGACGTCCACTCCGCGGTCGTCACCACCGCCCTGCTCGACCTCGTCGGCGCCCGGGACGCCCGCGACGACGGCCCGCTCACCGGGGACGCCCACCACGCGGTGCGTGCCGCCGCCCTCGCCGCCGTCACCCCGGCCCAGCGCACCGAGGCCCAGCGCGCCGCCCTCGCCCACGCCGCCTCCCTCGGCATCGGCACGGTCCACGAGTGCGGCGGCCCGGAGATCTCCTCCGAGGACGACTTCACCGGCCTGCTGCGGCTCGCCGCCGAGGGGAGCGGCCCCCGCGTCGTCGGCTACTGGGCCGAGCAGGACGTGGCCAGGGCGCGGGAGCTGGGCGCGGTCGGCGCCGCCGGGGACCTGTTCGCCGACGGCGCCCTCGGCTCGCACACCGCCTGTCTGCACGAGCCGTACGCCGACGCCGCCCACACCGGCAGCGCCCACCTGGACGCCGCCGCCGTCGCCGCCCACGTCGTCGCCTGCACCGAGGCCGGTCTCCAGGCGGGCTTCCACGCCATCGGGGACGCCGCCGTGAGCACCGTCGTCGACGGCGTGCGGGCCGCCGCCGACACGCTCGGCCTCGCCCGGGTCCGCGCCGCCCGGCACCGCGTCGAGCACGCCGAGATGCTCACCCCCGAGACCGTCGCCGCGTTCGCCGAACTCGCCCTGACCGCCTCCGTGCAGCCCGCCTTCGACGCCCTGTGGGGCGGCGAGGACGGCATGTACGCCCGCCGCCTCGGCCCGGAGCGCGCCCGCACCCTGAACCCCTTCGCGGCACTGCTGCGCGCCGGTGTCCCGCTCGCCTTCGGCTCCGACAGCCCCGTCACCCCGCTCGACCCCTGGGGCACGGTCCGGGCCGCCGCCTTCCACCACACCCCCGAGCACCGGATCTCCGTGCGTGCCGCGTTCACCGCCCACACGCGCGGCGGCTGGCGGGCGACCGGACGCGACGACGCGGGTGTCCTGGTGCCCGGCGCACCGGCCGACTACGCGGTCTGGCGCACCGGTGACCTCGTCGTCCAGGCCCCCGACGACCGGGTGGCCCGCTGGTCCACCGACCCCCGCTCCGGAACCCCCGGCCTGCCCGACCTCACACCGGGCCGTGACCTGCCCGTCTGTCTGCGCACCGTGGTCGGCGGACACACGGTCTTCGTACGGCCGGGCGAGTGATCTGCGAGGGCGGCGCGACGACGATCATGCGTCGCGCCCCCGTCGCGCGACCTGCGGATCCTCCGCGCTGACCAGGCATTTGAACCACATTACGCAGGTCGAACGACTGTTGACAGGCGGCAGCGGGGGGCCGGTAGGTTCGGCCGGGTCCACCACCGGACGCCCGACCGGAGCAGACCTCCCGGCCACTCGTGCCGGCGCCGCTGGGTCAGGGACGGTGTGCCGCACCGGGGCACCGCCACTGGGAGCCAGGCTCAGCGCCCGCGCGGTGCCGGGGGAACGTTCCAGCCGGTCGGGGAGGTGTGACCCCGGGTGGGGCCCGGGCGTTCAGTAGACAACGGCTTCAGGTCGATCCGCAGCCGGCGGATCCCAGGCCGGCCCGAAGGGCGCCGGGCCCCCATCCGCCGCCGTGCGCCCCGACCCTCGCCCCTTGGCCGGCGCGCCCGTGGCGTCGCCGCCCCGAAAGAGGGTATTCCTACCCGATCTTCGGAGAACGACACCACCATACGTACGTCCTGTCACGTCATCACAGGCCCCGACCACTATGGTGGGATCCTGCGCACAGGACATGAAGGGGCAGCAGTGAACGACGGCGAAGGGACCCTCAGGGCAGGATCCCAGGGAAGGGACTTCGGCCCGCTCGGCACGGCTCTGGTGATCATTCCGACCTACAACGAGGCGGAGAACATCAAGGCGATCGTCGGCCGGGTGCGCGAGGCCGTTCCCGAGGCGCACGTTCTCGTGGCCGACGACAACAGCCCCGACGGCACCGGCAAGCTCGCCGACGAACTGGCCGCCGGGGACGACCACGTCCAGGTGCTGCACCGCAAGGGCAAGGAGGGCCTGGGCGCGGCCTATCTCGCGGGCTTCCGCTGGGGCATGGAGCACGGCTACGGCGTACTGATCGAAATGGACGCCGACGGCTCCCACCAGCCCGAGGAACTGCCCCGTCTGCTCACCGCCCTCAAGGGCGCCGACCTGGTGCTCGGTTCGCGCTGGGTGCCGGGCGGCCGGGTGGTGAACTGGCCCAAGTCCCGTGAGTACATCTCGCGCGGAGGCAGCCTCTACTCGCGCGTCGCCCTCGACCTGCCGCTGCGCGACATCACCGGCGGCTTCCGCGCCTTCCGCCGCGAGACCCTGGAGGGCCTCGGGCTGGACGACGTCGCCTCCCAGGGCTACTGCTTCCAGGTCGACCTGGCCCGGCGCGCGGTCAAGGCCGGCTACCACGTCGTCGAGGTGCCCATCACCTTCGTCGAGCGGGAGCTGGGCGACTCCAAGATGAGCCGCGACATCCTCGTGGAGGCGCTGTGGCGGGTCACCGCGTGGGGCGTGGGGGAGCGGGTCGGCAAGGTCCTGGGACGCGGCGACGACAAGCAGGACCGGGCCTGACGGCGATCACCGCCGGTCCCCCTCCTCCCCTTATCCCGCGCTGAGCCGGGCCCAGGCACACTGGGAGCATGACGACTGGCGCTCAGACCCCACACCCCGTCCGGCCCCGGCGCTCCCGGCTGGCCACCGCCCTGCCGCTGGGCGTCGCCGCGTGGCTCGTGCTGGAGGTCTGGCTGCTCACCATGGTCGCCGGGGCGTCGAACGGGCTGGTGGTCCTCCTGGTCCTGGTGGCCGGTCTGGTGCTCGGCTCGGTCGTCGTCAAGCGGGCCGGACGGCGGGCCTTCAAGAGCCTCACCGAGACGCTGCAACAGCAGCAGAACGGCGCGGCCCCCGCACCCGGGCCGAACAGCGAGGGCAACGGCCTGATGATGCTGGCCGGGCTGCTGCTGATCATCCCCGGCCTCGTCTCGGACGCGCTGGGGCTGCTCCTGCTGGTGCCGCCGGTCCAGAAGGCCGTGAGCCGTTACGCCGAGCGGACCTTCGAGCGCAAGCTTCGTGAGGCCACGCGGGGTCCCCTGGGGGACGCCTTCCAGCAGGCCCGTATCCACCGGCCCGACGGCAAGGTCGTCCAGGGCGAGGTCATCCGCGACGAGCCCGGGAGCGGCTCCGGGGACCACACGCCGGAGGGGCCGCGTCCGCCGCTGACGCGCTGAGGCGGGTCCGGACGCTCCGGGCGGCCGGGAAACGCGGACAGGACCGCGGGCGCCGTACTCGGAAGTACGGCGCCCGCGGTCCTGTACCACTGCGCGTCGTGGTTGCGGTCCCCTCCGGGATCAAGCCGACTTTCGGCTGTCCCGGGGGTGAACCGCGATGTTCATCGCACCGGAGCGCAGAACGGCGAGACGCTCCTCGAGGACCTCTTCGAGTTCCTCTCGGGTGCGCCGCTCCATCAGCATGTCCCAGTGCGTACGCGCGGGCTTGGCCTTCTTCTCCTCGGGGCCGTCGCCGTCCACCAGGAGTGCCTGGGCACCGCAGACCTTGCACTCCCACTCCGGCGGGATCTCCGCCTCGACCGAGAAGGGCATCTCGAAGCGGTGCCCCTTCTCGCATGCGTACTCCACGGCCTGGCGCGGGGCCAGGTCGATGCCGCGGTCCGTCTCGTAGCTGGTCACCACGAGGCGCGTGCCGCGAAGAGCTCGCTCACTCATGAATCGTGCCTCCCGGGCTTGTCGCCCACAGGACAGGTGTCGCTGTCGTCGTCATCCGGTCAACGTCCGGTCGGCGGTAAAGATTCCCGTTCCGTGTCCCGTTCCGGGTCATGCGCGCCGTCGTAGCCGCAGCCTTGTCAACCAGTGCAGTACCCACCGGCGCCCGGTTTGTCACATCTGCTAGCAGATGTAACACAGCGTTTCGGCATCTTTGACGCGCAGTAACGGTACGCCTGGCAGGCCAAACGCGTACACTACAGCCCTTTCGTGCCGAGCGCTAAATCCTGTCCGGAACCGGGTTGCCCGCGGCGGCGACGGCGCGGCGCACCGGCACCCGCGCGAGGAGCACGAACCCCAGGACGAAGAAGCCCACCAGGGAGATGATCGCGTCCCGGTAGCTGCCCGTCAGCTGGTAGGTGAGCCCGAACAGCAGCGGCCCGAGCCAGCTCATCCCCCGGTCGCTCAGCTCGTACGCCGAGAAGTACTCGGCCTCCTTGCCGGGCGGCACGAGGTGGGAGAAGAGCGAGCGGGACAGGGCCTGGCTGCCGCCGAGGACCAGGCCGATCCCGCCGGCCAGCGCGAAGAACCACACCGGCGCCCCGGCCGGCAGGAAGTACCCGGCGGCCAGGGTCACGGTCCAGGCGGCCAGCGAGCCGAGGATCGTCCGCTTGGCGCCGTACCGCCGGGCCAGCCGGCCCAGGGCCAGGGCGCCCGCCACCGCGAGCACCTGGACCAGCAGCACGGCCACGATGAGCGTCGACTGCCCGAGCCCCAGTTCCTCGGAGCCGTAGACCGATGCCTGGGAGATCACCGTCTGGATGCCGTCGTTGTAGACCAGGTACGCCAGCAGGAAGGCGAGCGTCAGCGGGTGCCGGCGCATGTCGCGGACGGTCGCCGCGAGCTGCCGGAAGCCCGGCGGGGCGGCCTCCCGCGCGGGGGCGCGGCGGTCCCGCAGCCGGCGCAGCGGCACCAGCGCGAAGGCACCCCACCACAGGCCCGCCGACGCCAGGCAGATGCGCACCGCCATGCTCTCGGAGACGCCGAAGCCGTCGTGGCCGGTGTAGAGGACGAGGTTCCCGACCAGCACCAGGGCCCCGGCCGCGTACCCGAACGCCCACCCGCGCGAGGAGACGGCGTCGCGCTCCTCGGGCGTGGAGATCTGCGGGAGGTAGGAGTTGTAGAGCATCATCGCCACGGACTGCGCCGCGTTGGCCACGACCAGCAGCGCGCCGCCCAGCAGATAGCGCTCGCCGCCGAGGAAGAACATGCCCGCGGTCGCCGCGGCCCCCGTGTAGGCGGCGGCCGCCAGGAGCGGCTTCTTGCGCCCGGAGCGGTCGGCGGCGGCACCCACCAGCGGCATCGCCAGGACGGCCACGATCACCGACAGGGAGACGGAGTAGGCGAAGAAGGAGCCCGCGCGCACCGGGATGCCCAGCGGGTGGACGAACCCGTCCGCGTCCGCCGCCGCCTCGGCGACCGACGTCAGATAGGGGCCGAGGAACACGGTGAGCACGCTCGTGGAGTACACGGAGCACGCCCAGTCGTAGACGTACCAGCCGTGCTGCTCGCGCCGCCGCTCGGCCGCCTCGTCCCCCGCCGGTGACCGCGCCGTGTCGGTGCCCACCCGTCCCCCCTCGCTTCCCCGCGACCGCGCGCGGCCGCCGGGGCACGGGTGTCAGACCCAGGTGCCGCGGTCCTCCATGACCTTGCGCAGTGTGTCGATGTGATCGGTCATGATGCCATCCACCCCCAGGTCCAGGAGCCGGTGCATCCGCTCCGCCTCGTTGATCGTCCATACATGAACCTGCAGCCCGCGCGCGTGGGCGGTGCGCACGAAGCGGTGGTCGACCACCTGGATGCCCGACTGCTCCTCGGGGACCTGGGCGGCGACGGCCGACGGGCGCAGCGCGGCCGGCAGCCCCCAGGACCGCAACCGCAGGTTGAGCACGCCCCGGGTGCCGTACGAGGTGGCCAGCCGGGGGCCGGCCAGCCGCTGGGCGCGCACCAGGCGGGCCTCGGAGAACGAGCCGAGGCAGATCCGGTCCCAGGAGCCGGTGCGCCCGACCAGGTCCAGGAAGGGCAGCAGGGCCGGTTCGGCCTTCACGTCGACGTTCCAGCGGACCTCGGGGAAGGTCTCCAGGAGCTCCTCGAACAGGGGGACCGGTTCCTCGCCCGCCACGCGCGCCTGTGCCACGTCCCGCCACGGCAGGTCGGCGATCCGGCCGGCGCCGTCCGTCACCCGGTCCAGGGTGGCGTCGTGGAAGGCGACGAGCCGGCCGTCGCGGGTGGCGTGGACATCGGTCTCGATGTACCGGTAGCCCGCCTCGACGGCGCACCGGAACTGCCGGACGGTGTTCTCCAGGCCGTCCGCCGCGCCGCCCCGGTGGGCGAAGGGGATCGGGCCGGGGTGGTCGAGGTAGGGGTGGCGTATCCGCGGGGTCACGGACGCAGTATCGCCCTCCTCGGTTGACCGGTGGCAACGACCGTGCTGCCGTCGGCTGCCCGGGGGACGGCGAACGCGCGCAGGAACAGCTGGGCGAGCGGGCCGATCGCCACCGCGTACAGCACGGTGCCGACGCCCACCGTGCCGCCCAGCAGGAAGCCCGTGACCACCACCGTGATCTCGATGGCCGTGCGCACCAGGCGGATCGACACGCCCGTGCGCTGGTGCAGCCCCGTCATCAGGCCGTCGCGCGGACCCGAGCCGAAGCGCGCCGCGATGTACAGCCCGGTCGCCGCGCCGTTCAGCACGATGCCCGACACCATCAGCAGGACGCGGACGGCCGGGGGGTGCGCGTCCGGCAGCACGGCGAGCGTCGCGTCCATCGCCGCTCCGATCACCAGCACGTTGGAGACCGTGCCGAGCCCCGGGCGCTGGCGCAGCGGGATCCACAGCAGCAGCACCACCGCGCCCGTCACGGTCAGCACCACGCCCATCGACAGGCCCGTCCGCTCGGACAGGCCCTGGTGCAGCACGTTCCACGGTTCCAGGCCGAGGCCCGACCGCACCAGCAGCGCCGAGCTCGCGCCGTACAGCGCCAGTCCGGCGTACAGCTGGAACAGCCGCCGCCCGAGATGCCCGTGCCGGGACGACAATGTGGCCATGGAGTGCCCCCCTGTGGTGAAAAGTGGACCGATGCGTGACACCCTGTGGCGTGGTTGTTGATGTCATCCATGGCCAATCAGGTGAAGGTGGACTGATTGTATGGCGCAGTGGACCTCCGCGGTGGGGGCGGCGCAGCTCGCCCGGCTGCTCACGTCCCAGCAGGACCGGCCGGCCGGCCCCGGCACCCGCCGCCCGCCCGCCTACCGCGCGCTCGCCGACGGCATCCGCCTGCTCGTGCTCGAAGGGCGGGTGCCGGTCGCCGCGCGGCTGCCCGCCGAGCGGGAGCTGGCCCTCTCCCTGTCCGTGAGCCGCACGACCGTCGCCGCCGCCTACGAGGCGCTGCGCGCCGAGGGGTTCCTGGAGTCGCGGCGCGGCGCGGGCAGCTGGACCGCGGTCCCGGCGGGCAACCCCCTGCCCGCGCGCGGCCTGGAACCCCTGCCGCCCGAGTCGCTCGGCTCGGTGATCGACCTCGGCTGCGCCGCGCTGCCCGCCCCCGAGCCGTGGCTGACCCGGGCCGTCCAGGGCGCCCTGGAGGAGCTTCCGCCGTACGCGCACACCCACGGCGACTATCCCGCCGGGCTGCCCGCGCTGCGCGCGATGATCGCCGACCGCTACACCGCGCGGGGCATCCCGACCATGCCCGAGCAGATCATGGTGACGACGGGGGCCATGGGTGCCATCGACGCCATCTGCCACCTCTTCGGCGGGCGCGGCGAACGCATCGCCGTCGAGTCGCCGTCGTACGCCAACATCCTGCAGCTGATGCGGGAGGCCGGCGCCCGGCTGGTCCCCGTGGCCATGGCCGAGGGCCTGACCGGCTGGGACATGGACCGCTGGCGCCAGATCCTGCGGGACGCGGCGCCCCGCATCGCCTACGTCGTCGCCGACTTCCACAACCCCACCGGTGCCCTCGCCGACGAGGACCAGCGGCGCCGTCTGGTGGACGCGGCGCGCTCGGCGGGCACGGTGCTGGTCGCCGACGAGACGATGACCGAACTGTGGCTCGACGCCGACGTGGAGATGCCGCGCCAGGTCTGCGCCTTCGACCCGGCCGGGTCCACGGTGATCACGGTCGGCTCGGCGAGCAAGGCCTTCTGGGCCGGGATGCGCATCGGCTGGGTGCGCGCGGCCCCCGACGTGATCCGCAGCCTGGTCGCCGCCCGTGCCTACGCCGACCTGGGCACACCGGTGCTGGAGCAGCTGGCCGTGAACTGGCTGTTCGGTACCGGCGGCTGGGAGCAGGCGGTGGAGGTGCGACGGGCCCAGGCCCGGCAGAACCGGGACGAACTGGTGCGCGCGGTGCGGCGGGAGCTGCCCGACTGGGAGTTCGAGGTGCCCCGGGGCGGGCTCACCCTGTGGGTGCGTACCGGAGGCCTCTCCGGTTCGCGGCTCGCCGAGGCGGGCGAGCGGGTCGGCGTGCGGGTGCCGTCCGGGCCCCGCTTCGGGGTCGACGGGGCGTTCGAGGGATATGTGCGGCTGCCGTTCACGGTGGGCGGCGCCGTCGCCGAGGAGGCGGCGGTACGCCTGGCCGCGGCGGCCCGGGTGGTGGAGAGGGGCGGCACGACGGGGGCGGAGGCGCCGCGCACTTTCGTGGCGTAGGGGCGTAGGGGCGTAGGGGTGCGGGGGCGTAGGCGCGGGCGCAGGAGGTGTGCGGTCGGCGCGGGCGGGGCTGGTGGGGGCAGGCGCGGTCGGCGGGTCCGACCGCGCGCGGTCCCGGACGTGACTCCCGGGGGTGCGGGGACGGCACCCCTCAGGAGGACGACTCCGCCACCGCCGCCTCCGCGGGCACGGGCTCCTTGGACGCGGCCTCCTCGGTGGCCCCGTCCGGCGTCCCCTGTTCCGCGGGCGCCTCGGCCCCGGCGGTGACCGCCACCGCGGCCGCCTGCTCCGTCGGCACCTTGTCCAGGCTCTTCTCCGTCGTCAGTTTGTCCAGGCTGACGAAGACCGGCCGGTTCACCGGCACCACGTGTCCCGGCTCCAGCCGCTCCGGCTCCTCGTCCGCCGGTGTCGTACGGGGCGGCAGCAGGTCCAGGACCGCCTGCCGGTCGGCATCGCTGGTCGCGTCGTCGTACGGGTCCGGCGTCGCCGGGACCTGAAGACGGTGCACCGGCCCCGAGCCCAGGCGGGCGTAGCCGCGCCCCGGGGGGACCTGGTCGAGGGGAGTGGTGTGCGGCGGCGCCCCCAGGACGGCCTCCACCTGGCCCGCGGTCGCGGGACCGAGGACGACCCGCGCCCGGGTGTGCTGCCGCACCGGCTCGCCGAGGGCGTCCAGGCTGTCGAGCTGGTCGGCGACGACCACGGTGACGTTCGCCGGGCGGCCGTGCCGCAGCGGGACCTGGAGCAGTGACCGGGGGTCCTTGCGGTCGTCCGCGGCGGCCGGCCGCGCGAACGCGCTCGGCCGGTCCAGCAGGAGCCACAGGGGGCGTCGGGTGTCCTCGGGTGTCGGCTCGCCCGCCCGATGCGCCCGGTTGGCGGCGATCAGCCGCCGCTCGGTCTCCTGCGCGACCCATTCCAGCAGGGCCAGGGCCCCCGTCAGACCGCACTCGACGGCGAGCACGCCGTCCCGGCCGGTCAGGCAGGCGTACTCGCCGGTGCCGCCGCCGTCGACGATCACCACGTCGCCGTGGTGGAGGGCCTGGAGCGCGATGGAACGCAGCAGGGTCGAGGTGCCGCTGCCCGGCTGTCCGACCGCGAGCAGATGGGGTTCGGTGGAGCGGACACCGGTGCGCCAGACGACGGGGGGCACGTCGCGCTGCTCCTCGCCGTGGGTGCCGTGGGTGAGGGGCAGCGTCCGCTGCACCCCGGTGGGGTCCGTGAAGCCGAGGACCGTCTCGCCGGGGGCCGTGACGAAGGGCTGCGCCGCGATGTCGGTGGGCAGGGGCGCGAGGACGCGGACCGTGAGCCGGTTGCCCTCCTCGTCCCAGACGAAGTGGTACTCGCGGCCGCGCCCCGACTTGGCGCTGAGCAGATGCTCGATCCGGGCCCGGGACGCCGGCTCGCCGTCGGTGAAGTAGGCGGGGTAGCGGATCACCAGGTGGGTGATGCGGCCGGTGCCGTCGAACTCGTACTCGGAGAAGGTCCCGGTCCAGTCACCGCCGTGGGCGTAGAGCGGTTCGGGGTCCTCGGCGGCCGAGAAGTACGGCACCAGGGCCTCGTAGAGCGACTTCAGGCGCTGGGCCTGCGGCGCGTCGGGTCCGCCGGGGGCCGACGGGGCGCGGTCCCGGCCCTGCCAGGCCGCCGCCGCCATCAGGGTGATGACGGCGAGCAGCGGGCCGTACGGCGCCAGTGCCACGACCAGCACGACCGACGCCACCAGGAAGAGCAGCGCGCCGCGCTTGTCCTTGGGCGTGCCGGCCCACCTGCGCCGCCCGGCCGAGGCCAGCCGGCGCAGACCGCGCGTGATGGTGATCAGCGGGTGGAGGACATCCGTGGCGCTGTCGGCGGCCGTCCTGGCCAGCTCCCGGCTCCGGGCGAGCTGTGCGCTGCCGTTGCTCAGAATGCGGGGGAGAGGGCGCCGGGCCACTGCTGCCTCCAGAGGGTGCGTACGGGCGGGCGGGGCGTGGTCGGGCGGGTCAGAACTTGAATCCGCCCAGGAGGCCGGCCAGGCTCTCGCCGCCCGCCTTGATGCTTGGCGCGATGGCCGTGCTGGCCAGATAGAAACCGAACAGCATCGCCACCAGGGCGTGTGACGCCTTCAGTCCGTCCTTGCGGAAGAAGATGAAGACGACGATGCCGAGCAGGACCACGCAAGAGATCGAGACGATCATGTGAGTTCTCCTGGTTCGCGGGGACAGTCACCATGAGTCCTTCCAGGCTCACAGAATGTATCTATACGATAAAAGGTGCAACTGGGTGGTTTCTCGGCATTTACCCTCGGATGGTCCTGCTGTGATCCTTACCTCGGGCACATCCGCTCATGTGCCCCGCGAGCCAGTACGCTGGCGATTCACCCGTACGGCTCTGCACCGCTCGCAGACGTACGTCCTGTCCCCCGATGCGCGCCGCAGGCGCGCGTGCAGTGAGAGGCGGTCCGGCCGATGACCGATGCCCCCGACCCCGAGGTCGTGGAGCTGGCGACCAAGATCTTCGATCTGGCCCGGCGCGGCCGCACCGAGGAGCTCGTGGCCTATGTCGACGCGGGCGTGCCGGCCGACCTCACCAACGACCGCGGCGACTCGCTCGTGATGCTCGCCGCCTACCACGGCCACGCCGACGCGGTCCGCGCGCTGCTGGAGCGCGGCGCAGACGCCGACCGCGTCAACGACCGGGGCCAGACGCCACTCGCGGGGGCGGTCTTCAAGGGCGAGACGGCCGTCATCGAGGCCCTCCTCGCGGGCGGTGCCGATCCGTCCGCCGGCACCCCCTCCGCGGTCGACACCGCCCAGATGTTCGGCCGCACGGAACTGCTCGCGCTGTTCGGCGAGCGCTGAGCGACATGCTCTGACCAGCGACGACACGGAAAACGGGGGAGGCGGTACAGGGCCGCCGAAATTTCGGTCGCGGTAGATGTGACCGCCGGGTCATCATGACGACGTGATTCACGGACGCGATGGCTGGGCAGGTGTTGCCGCACCGCGCGGGCCGTGATCGGTCCGCATGGGCCACCGACGAGAGGCAGAGAGAAATGGTCTACAGCGAGCAGGAAACGGCGGGCGCCCCGACGTGTTGGCACGCGGCCAGGTAAGGCACGTTCCCGGTTGCGTCGACGCTTGATGTGAGGCTGTTTCCCATGTTCGATCCGGTCATAGCGCCCAGCGGTACGCTGCTCGGCCTGCTCCAGCGGGGCCGCGGCGACGGCACGCTGCACGCGCTCACCGCCCCGCGAGCAGAGGCGCTCGCGGCGTTGAACCACTGTGTGCTGCGCGACCCGCGCCACGACTGGCAGGTGGAGAACCGCTCCCTGTACTACGCCCGCCTCTACCTCGATCTGCACGGCGGACTGGACGCGATCGAGGCCCATCTCTTCGACCCCGAGGACGTCCTCGACACGGACGAGTCGCGCACCGGACTCGCCCTGGCCGTCCTCGGACACCTCGCCTCCTACGGCAGGCGGGAGGCCCTCGAACTGCTGCGCAGGTACGCCGCCCACGGCACCAACTGGGCCTGGGCCCTGGACGAACTGGCGCTGCGGGACGACGACGCGGGCCTGCGCGCCCTCGCCGCCCCCGTCCTCGCGCGGTTCGCCACCGACGCCGAGGGGGAAGCGGAGCTGGCCGCCACCGTCCGCGACGCCTTCGAGCCGCGGCCCTGGCGCCTGTGGGCCGACGACCCGCGCGAATCCATCGCCGGACGGGTGCGCGCCGCCCAGGAGACCGGCTGCTTCGACCGCTGGCAGCGGCAGATGCGTCCCACCGGGCCCCGCCCCGGCTGGAGCGTCGCGGCCGTCTTCGAGTGGGCCCAGCAGGGCATGGAGCGCGGCGCCGCGCTGCACGTCCCGGCCGCCCGCTGTCTCGCCGCCGTGGCGGGACCCGAGGACCGGCCCGAGATCGTCCGGGCCGCCCAGGACGGCACCGAGGGAGCCCGGTGCACCGCCCTGCGCTACCTCGCCGACAGCAACGACCCCGACGCCCTCACGCTCATCGAGGGCGCCGTGGCCACCGGCTCCGCCGCCGTCGTGGAGGCCGCCGTCGACGCCTTCGAGCGGATGCGCAGTCTCGCCGCCGTCGACCGGGCGCGCGGCTGGGCCCGCCGGCCCGACGCGCTGGGCGCCGCCGCCGGCCGGGTCCTCGCCTGCCGGGGTGGGGCGCGGGACCGGGACCTGGTCCTCGCGGCGCTGCGGGAGGCGGTACGGGGCGAGGGCCCCGACGCGCCCACCCTGTGGACGCTCGTCGACGGCGCCGGACGCCTCGGCATCACCTGCGCCGCCCCCGTGCTGCGCCACATCTACCGCGAGACCGCCTCCTCCCACCTGCGGGGCCGGGCCGCCCGCGCCCTGGCCGCGACCGACCCCTCCTTCGGCACCGGCTTCGCCGTCGAGTGCCTCTGGGACTGCGAGGAGACCACCCGCGAGATCGCCGCCCGGCACGCCGAGACCGGCGACACCCGCGTCGTCGAGCGGCTGCGCCGGCTCGCCGCGGACCCGGCCGAGGAGGCCGAGGTGCAGACCGCCGTACGCAGCCGTATCGGTCCCGAGGAGACCGCCGTGTGACCGCCCGGCCCCCACGCGGCGTGAACGGCGGATGGCCCGCGGGTCAGGTGCGTATGGATGCCACCTGACCTGCCCGGGCGAGGGGTCCAACGCTCACGGCACGTTCCCCGCGCGGAAAGATCCACGTTGACGTGACCACGTCCGGCGCGGCGACAACACCGGTATGCGTGTCGTCATCGTGACCGAATCCTTTCCCCCCGATGTGAACGGCGTGGCCCACTGCGCGCTCCAGACCGCCCGGCACCTCGTCGCGCGCGGCCACGCCCCCGTCGTCGTCGCCCCCGCCACCGCGGGCGACGTACCCGACGACGGGGCACCGTGCCCCGTCATCCGTGTCCCCTCCCTCCCGCTCCCCGGCTACCCGCAGGTCCGCGTCGCCCTCCCCAGCCGACGCCTCACCGCCGCGATCGCCGAGCACCGGGCCGATGTCGTCCATCTGGCCAGCCCCTTCGTCCTCGGCGTACGCGGAATGGCCGCCGCCGCCCGCCTGGGCCTGCCCGCCGTCGCCGTCTACCAGACCGACCTCGCCGGATACGCCCGTACGTACATGGGCGCGGGCGAGGCGGCCGCCTGGCGGCGCATCCGCTCCGTGCACACCGCCGCCGACCTCACCCTCGCCCCGTCCGGTGCCGCCCTGCGCGACCTGGAGGCGCACGGCGTGCCCCGGGTCCGGCTGTGGCCGCGCGGTGTCGACACCGAGCGCTTCCGGCCCGGCCTCCGTGACGAAACACTGCGCCGCGGCCTCGCCCCCAACGGCGAGCTCGTCGTCGGCTACGTGGGCCGGCTCGCCCCCGAGAAGCAGGTCGAACTGCTGGCGGAGGCGGGCGCCCTGCCCGGCGTGCGGCTCGTGGTCGTCGGCGACGGACCCAGCCGGCCCGGACTGGAACAGGCGCTCCCCGGCGCCGCCTTCCTCGGCCGCCGCACCGGCGACGACCTGGCCCGGATCTTCGCCTCGCTGGACGTCTTCGTGCACACCGGCCCCTTCGAGACGTTCTGCCAGACCGTGCAGGAGGCGATGGCGAGCGGAGTGCCCGTCGTCGCGCCCGCGGTGGGCGGCCCGCTGGACCTGGTCGCGCACGGGCGCACCGGGCTGCTCGTCCCGCCGCGCGACGCCGCCGCCGTACGCGACGCGGTGTGGTCCCTGGCCGCCGACCCCGGCCTGCGGGCCGCCTACGGGTCGGCCGGGCGCGCGATGGTCGAAGGGCGCACCTGGGCGGCCGTCGGCGACCAGCTGATCGGGTACTACGCGGACGTGCTCGCGGGCGGCCGTACGGCGGTGGCCGCGTGAACGCGTCGCTGCGGATCGTACGGCTGGCCAACTTCGTCGCGCCCGCGTCCGGCGGACTGCGCACCGCGCTGCGGGAGCTGGGCAAGGGCTACCGGGAGGCCGGCCACCGGCCCGTGCTCGTCGTCCCCGGGGAACGGGAGAGCGACCACGAGACCGAGCAGGGACGGGTGATCACCCTGCCGGGACCGCTGCTGCCCGGCACCGGCGGCTACCGCGTCCTCACCGACCGGCGGCGGCTCGCCGCCCTGCTGCACGACCTGGCCCCCGACCGCCTCGAGGTGTCCGACCGCACCACCCTGCGCTGGACCGGCAGGTGGGCCCGGCGGGCCCGGGTCCCGGCGGTCATGGTCTCCCACGAGACCGCCGACGGGGTGCTGCGCACCTGGGGCCTGCCGGAGCCGGCCGCCCGGCGCACCGCCGACGCCCTCAACATCCGCACCGCCCACACGTACGCGCGCGTGGTGTGCACCACCGAGTTCGCCGAGCGGGAGTTCGTGCGCATCGGGGCCCGCAACGTCGTACGGGCCCCGCTGGGTGTCGATCTGGTGCAGCGGCACCCCGCGCTGCGCGACCCGGGACTGCGGGCCCGGTACGCGCGCGGGGACGAGACGCTGCTCGTGATGTGCTCCAGGCTGTCCCTGGAGAAGCGGCCCGGGACCGCCCTGGACGCGCTGGAGGCGCTGCTGCGGCGCGGACGGCGGGCGGTGCTGGTGGTCGCCGGGGACGGACCGCTGCGCTCGCGGCTCGAACAGCGGGCGCGGGAGCACGCACTGCCGGTGGCCTTCCTGGGCCATGTGCGCGACCGCGGGCTCCTGGGGGCGCTCCAGGCGTCGGCCGACGTGTGCCTGGCACCGGGTCCCGCCGAGACCTTCGGGCTCGCCGCGCTGGAGGCCATGGCGTGCGGCACGCCCGTGGTGGCGAGCGCGTCGTCCGCCCTGCCGGAGGTGATCGGCGCGGCGGGCGCGGTCGCGGAGAACCGCGGGGAGGCCTTCGCGGACGCCGTCGAGCTGCTGCTGGAGCGAGCGGAGCCGGGCCGGCGCGAGGCGGCACGCGCGCGTGCCGAGTGCTTCGGGTGGGGGACGGCGGTGGCGGCCTTCCTCGCCGCCCACGACGCGCCGGTGCGCGCTACGGCGGCAGCGGCCGGCGGGACCGTGTTCCCGGTGCGGCCGGTCGTGCCCGGGGGGCTGTCGTGAGACCGCTGCGGTTCGTGGCCCTCGGGGACTCGCTGACCGAGGGGGTCGGGGACCGGGCCGGCGGCGGATGGCGGGGCTGGGCGGCGTTGCTCGCACCGTCGCTGGGCACGGAGCCGGTGCGGTTCACCAACCTCGCGGTGAGCGGGGCGCAGACGCGCGACGTGCTCGAACGGCAGCTGCCCGCCGCGCTGGCGCTGCGGCCCGGCCTCGTCTCCGTCGTCGTCGGCGTCAACGACACCCTGCGCCGCACCTTCGACATCCGCGACGTGGCGGCACGCCTGGACCGGGTGTACGCGGCCTGCACGGCACAGGGCGCCCTGCTGCTCACCGCCTGCCTGCCCGACCCGGGCGCGATGCTGGGGCTGCCGGGCGCGCTGGCCCGGCCGCTCGCCCGGCGGCAGCGGGCCGTGAACACCGTGGTGCACGTCCTGTCCGAGCGGTACGGCGCGGTGCACCTGCACGCCGCCGAGGGCGACTGGATCACCGACCGCGCCCTGTGGAGCGCGGACCGGCTGCACCCCGGCGAACCGGGACACCGCCAACTGGCCGTGCGCTTCCACGAGCTGCTCGCGCGGCGCGGCGTCGCGACCGGGCCGGCCCCCTCGGCCGAACCCGACTCCCCGGCGCCCACCCTGCGGGCGAGCGTGTGGTGGCTGGCCACGGCGGGCACCGGCTGGGTGGCCCGCCGGTGCACCGACCTGCTGCCGCAGCTGCTCTCCCTCGCCGTCGACGAGATGCGCCACCACGCGCGGGGCACCGGCATCCGCCTCGACCTGCGCGCCTCCGCCGCGGCCTCGGCGGCACTGGCCGCACTGGCGGCGGGGGAGCAACGCCCCGGCGCGGTCTGATGGGGCCGCCTCCGGGAAACGACGCAGGCGCCCGGCTCGGGCACGACCCGTACGGCGCCCCCGCGCGGTTCAGCGGCGCTGTACGGAGCGCGGCCGTCCGGCTCGGGCTCGATCGGTACGGGAGCCCCCGCGCGGTTCAGCGGCGCTGTACGGGGCGTCGGCGCCCGGGTTCGGTGCGATCCGTACGGCGCCTCCGCGCGGTTCAGCGGCGTCGTACGGCGGTGAAGCGGACCGGGGTGCCGGGGACGGCCTGGGCGGCGGCCGCGAGGTCGGCGGGACGCACCACCGCGATGACCGGGTAGCCCCCGGTGGTCGGATGGTCGGCCAGGAAGACCACCGGGGTGCCGTCCGGCGGCACCTGCACCGCGCCCAGCACCATGCCCTCGCTGGGCAGTTCGTCCCGCCGGGCCCGCTCCAGGGCCGGCCCGGTGGTGCGCAGCCCGATGCGGTTGCTCGCGGGGGACACCCGGTAGGTCCGGGACGTGAGGACCCGCACCGCGGCGGGGGTGAACCAGTCGTCGCGCGGGCCCGGGGTCACCCGCAGCACCAGCTCGTCCGGGGGCGCCGGCTGCGGGGCGGCGTCCACGCGCGCGGGGGGCCGCCGGGGCGTCCCGAGGGGGAGCACCGCGCCGTCCGTGAGCGGGGCCGGGCCGAGGCCGGAGAGCAGGTCCGTGGAGCGGCTGCCCAGCACCGGCTCGACGGCCACCCCTCCGGCGACGGCCAGATAGGCGCGTACCCCGGACGTCGCCGCCCCCACGTCCAGCACGGACCCGGCGCGCACGCGCACGGGCGCCCCCCAGGCGGCCGGGCGGCCGTCCACGGTGACCGGACAGGGCGCCCCGGCGACCGCCACGGTGACCGTCGAACGGGGGCGTACGGAACAGCCGTTGAGCGTCGTCTCCAGGACGGCCGCGTCCGGCGCGTTGCCGGCCAGCCGGTTGGCGAGCGCCGCCGCCGGCCCGTCCAGCGCCCCGGAGCGGGGCACGCCGACGTGCGCGTACCCGGGACGGCCCCGGTCCTGCACGGTGGTCAGGGCTCCCGCCCGTACGACGACGAGCGCGCGGTCCGTCATGCCGCGGGCCCCGTCGTGGCCACCGGGACGAAGCGCACGCGCGTGCCGGGGGAGAGCAGCGCCGCCGGCACGCGCGTGTGGTCCCACAGCACGAGGCCGGTCGTCCCGATCAGCTGCCAGCCGCCCGGCGAGGACCGCGGATACACGCCGGTGTACGGGCCCGCCAACGCCACCGATCCGGCCGGTACCGCCGTGCGCGGGGTGGGCCGGCGGGGCACGTCGTAGCGCGGCGGCAGACCGGTGAGGTAGCCGAAGCCGGGTGCGAAACCGCAGAAGGCGACGCGGAACTCGGTGCCCGCGTGGATGCGGGCCACCTCGCCCGGGGAGACACCCCAGTGCGCCGCGACCTCGGCGAGGTCCGGGCCGTCGTAGCGCACCGGGATCTCGACCGTCCCGCCCGCGCGCGGGGGCACGGCCGGCAGGTCGCGCGCGGACAGTTCGGCGGCCACCCGGGCGGGCTCGGACACGCCGTCGAGCAGCACCGTGCGCGCCGCGGGAACGATCTCGCCGATCCTCAGGGAGCCCTCCGCGCGGCGTCGCAGCAGCTCCGCGTGGAGCGCCTGGGCCTCCTCGCCCGAGGCGACCTCGACGAGCAGGGCGTCCTCGCCGGCGGGCAGCACCCTCATGCGAAGGCCTCCACCCGGACGCCGGACGCCTCCAGGGCGTCCCGCACCCGGCGCGCCAGTTCCACCGCGCCGGGCGTGTCGCCGTGCAGGCACAGCGAGCGCGCCCGCACCGCGATGCGCCGCCCCGACCGGGCGTCGACCTCCCCGTGGCGGGCCAGGTCCACCGAGCGCGTCACCACCGCCTCGGGATCCGTGACCACGGCGCCCTCCTCACGGCGCGGCACCAGCGTGCCCCCGTCGGTGTACGCCCGGTCGGCGAACGCCTCCGTGACGACCGGCAGCCCCGCCTCGCGGGCCAGGTCCAGCAGACGTGAGCCGGGCAGGCCGAGCACGGGCAGCGTGGCGTCCGCGAGGACCACCCCGTCGACGACCGCGCCCGCCTGCTCCTCGTCGCCCACGACGCGGTTGTAGAGCGCCCCGTGCGGCTTCACATAGGCCACACGGGCGCCCGCCGCGCGGGCGAACACCTCCAAGGCTCCGATCTGGTAGGCCACTTCGGCCGCCAGTTCGGCGGGCGGCACGTCCATGGCGCGCCGCCCGAAGCCCGCCAGGTCCCGGTAGGAGACCTGGGCGCCGATCCGTACCCCGCGCTCGGCCGCCAGCTCGCACACTCGGCGCATGGTGGCCGCGTCCCCGGCGTGGAAACCGCAGGCCACGTTGGCGCTGGTGACGACGGCCAGCAGCCGTTCGTCGTCGGTGAGCCGCCAGCGGCCGAAGCCCTCGCCGAGGTCGGCGTTCAGATCGATCGAGGTCATATTCCTTCGTCTCTCCTGCTCGTCCCGCACGGCCCGTCAGGCCACGCGGTACTGCTCGTCGCGGGCGTCGCTGAGGAACATCTGCCCCGGTGCGTGCGTGAGGGCGAACGGCGGGCGGGACGCCATGACCGCGGCCTGCGGCGTCACCCCGCAGGCCCAGAACACCGGGATGTCGTCCGGCTCGAAGTCCACCGGGTCGCCGAAGTCGGGGCGGCCGAGGTCGTCGACGCCCAGCCCGGAGGGATCGCCGCAGTGCACCGGACCGCCGTGCACCGCCGGCAGCAGGCTGCTCTCCCGGATCGCCGCCGACAGGTGCGCCGGCGGCACCGGACGCATGGACACCACCATCGGCCCGTGCAGCCGCCCCGCCGGACGGCACTGCCAACTCGTCACGTACATGGGAACGTTGCGGCCCTGCTCCACGTGCCGCACCGGCACGCCCGCCGCCGTCAGCGCCCACTCGAAGGTGAAGCTGCACCCGATCAGGAACGACACCAGGTCGTCGCGCCAGTACGCCCGCACATCCGTCGGCTCGTCCACCAACTCGCCGTTCTCCCACACCCGGTAGCGCGGCAGATCGGTGCGCAGGTCCGCGTCCGGGGCGAGGACGGTGGTGGCCGATCCGGCGTCGGTGACGTCCAGGACCGGACACGGCTTGGGATTGCGCTGGCAGAACAGCAGCATGTCGTACGCCCAGTCGGCGGGCACCGAGATCAGATTGGCCTGGGTGTGGCCCACGGCCACGCCGGCGGTCGGGCCCGTCAGGCCCTCCCGGAAGCGGGCGCGCGCCGTGCGCGGGCTCCACGCGCGCGCGTGCGGGTCGACGAGGGCCACGGGGCGGTCCTCCACGGCGGTCGGCGTGCGGTCGTCGGTGTGCTTCACTCCAGTTCCTTCCCGCGCGTCTCGGGCAGCCCCAGCAGTGCCAGCGCCGCGAGGCCGTAACCGATCGCGCCGAAGACCAGCGCCCCGCCCACACCCCAGCTGTCGGCCAGGAAACCGACGGTCGTGGGGAAGACGGCGCCGACGGCGCGCCCGGTGTTGTACGTGAAGCCCTGGCCCGTACCGCGGATCGCCGTCGGGTACAGCTCGCTCAGGTAGGAGCCGAAGCCGCTGAAGATCGCCGACATGCAGAACCCCAGCGGGAAACCGAGCACCAGGACCAGGGTGTTGGCACCGCTCGGGATGTTCGTGTACGCCAGGATGCAGACCGCGGACAGCAGGGCGAAGAGCCAGATGTTGCGCCGGCGGCCCAGCCGGTCGGTGAGGTAGCCGCCGGTCAGATAGCCGATGAAGGCTCCCGAGATCAGGAACGTCAGATAGCCGCCGGTGCCGACGACCGACAGGTCGCGCTCGGTCTTCAGATAGGTCGGCACCCAGGTGGCGAGCGTGTAGTAGCCGCCCTGGACGCCGGTGGAGAGCAGCACGGCGAACAGCGTGGTTCGCAGCAGGCCCGGTGAGCCCGCCCGGTCCGGCCGGAAGATCGCCGCGAACGAGCCCTTGTGCGCGCTCTTCTCCCGCGCGGCGGCCGCCTCGGGCGCGTCCCGCACGCTGCGCCGCACCCATACGACGAGCAGCGCCGGCAGCGCACCGGTCCAGAACATCACCCGCCAGGCCAGGTCGTCGTCGACCAGGGAGAAGACGGCCGTGTACACGATCACGGCCAGCGCCCAGCCCACGGCCCACGAACTCTGGACGGCGCCGAGGGTGCGGCCCCGGTGCCGGGCGCTCGCGTACTCGGCGACCAGGATGGCGCCGACCGCCCACTCGCCGCCGAAGCCGAGGCCCTGGAGCGCGCGGAACACCAGCAGCGTCTCGTAGTTGGGTGCGAAGCCGCAGGCCACGGTGAACACCGCGTAGGTGATCACGGTCAGCAGCAGGGCCCTGACCCGCCCGATGCGGTCCGCCAGCACCCCGGCGAGGGCGCCGCCGACCGCGGACACCACCAGGGTGACGGTCGTCAGCAGCCCGGTCTGGCCGCTGTTCAGACCGAAGTACGCCGACAGCGTGACCATGGTCAGCGGCAGCGTGAAGTAGTCGTACGAGTCCAGGGCATAGCCGCCGAACGCGCCGCCGAAGGCGCGCCGGCCGCGCGGTCCGAGGGCCCGCAGCCAGCCGAACGCCCCGTCACCGGAGTCGGGTTCGGACCGTGCGGGGCGTGGTTCGCCGGCCAGTGCCTGCGGTGGAGGGGTCGTGCTCATGGGCACCTCGCAGAGGGAGACGGAGGGTGCGGGAAGGGGTGAGCCGTGCCGTGCCGTCCCAGCAAGGTAGAGGATCGTTGAACAATCCTTCAATACCCCTGTTGTCTCGTCCTTCCGTGTGCGATTGAATTCCGGGCATGGCAGAGCAGCTGAGCGGACTGGCCGACGACCGTGCCCTGTTGGGCCGCACCAGCACCGCCGAGCGGGTCGCGGACATCCTCAGGAGCCGGATCGCCGAGGGGTACTTCCCGCCCGGCACCCGCCTGTCGGAGGACAGCATCGGCGGCGCGCTCGGCGTCTCCCGCAACACCCTGCGCGAGGCGTTCCGGCTGCTCACACACGAACGGCTGCTCGTCCACGAGCTGAACCGGGGCGTGTTCGTACGGGTGCTGACCGTCGAGGACGTCGAGGACATCTACCGCACCCGGCGGCTCGTCGAGTGCGCCGTCGTCCGCGGCCTCGGCGACCCGCCCTACGCGCTCGACGCGCTCGCCGAGGCGGTGGAGGAGGGGCGGGCCGCGGCGCGCGAGGGTGACTGGAAAGGCGTGGGTACGGCCAACATCCACTTCCACCGGGAGCTGGTGGCCCTCGCCGACGGCGAGCGGACCGACGAGCTGATGCGCAGCGTCTTCGCCGAACTGCGGCTCGCCTTCCACGTGGTGGACGAGCCCAGGCGACTGCACGAACCGTACATCGCGCGAAATGTCGCCATTCTCCAGGCTCTGCAGGACGGCGACCGGACGAAGGCCGAGCAGTTGCTCGCGGCCTACCTCGACGTCTCGCTGGAGCGGGTGGTGGAGGTGTACCGGCGCCGGGTCGGGGAGGACGGGCAGGGCGGCTGAACCCGGCCTCCGGCGGGCGCGCGCACGCGGTGTGACAAGCGTGACGGCGGGACGCATCTGCCTCGTTTGGGCTGTTGTCAGACCGAGGACCTAGTCTGTGCACCGTGACTTCACCAGCATCACCGGACAGTGCTGCGCCGCAGCTCAGCGCGGGGCCGCGGCCGGCGCCGGGCCCGGCCGCCGACGAGGGTCTGGCGCGGCGGCTGCGCGCGCTCGCGTGCACCGCGCCGCTGCACGACCTCGACGCGCGCAAGGCCAACCTGGCCGGTGAGTACTCGGTGTACGGCATGGCGGAGATCGCCCTCGCCGCCATCGACCTGGTCACGCTGAACATGGACTTCGACACCGGCGCCGACCACGACCAGATCGTCGCCCGGCTCGTCCCGCGCATCGCCGCCCAGGCCCCCCGCCGCCCCGCCGCCGAGCACGAGCGGGTGGCCCGCTGGGTCCTGGAGAACCTGATCAACGTCGGCAGCGTCGACCGCGGCTTCCGCGCGGTGTACGGCGTCTTCGGCGCGGACGGCACCTATGTGCGCCGCGACTACGACTTCAAGCTGGTCGAGGAGGTCCCGGGCCCCGGTGGCACGGTGTACCTGCGCACCACCGACGAAGCGGTCAACGTCCTCGTCGGCGCCCTGGACACCGACGTCACCAGCGCCCAGATCGCCGCCGAGGTCAAGCTGGAGGTGCTGATCAGCCGGGGCAGGCTGGCCGACGCCCAGCTCGCCGCCGAGCAGGCCCGCTACCGGACGGTGCAGTACTCCGAGACCCTGCGCCGCGCACTGGACGCCACCCGCCGCAACGTCCGCGCGGTGGACTGGCTGAGCGCCGTGCCCGACATGATCGCCGAGGCCCTCGACCACGTCGCGGACCGCTACCGCCACGAGAACGCGATCCTCACCAACATCCGCAAGGCCCGCGACGAGACCGAGGAGCCCGAGCACAAGCGCCGGGCCGCCGAGCTGGTGGACATCGTCAAGGACTGCATCCGCCGCCACACGCAGCTGCAGTCCCGGCTGCTGGAGGCCGGCCCGCTGTTCCGCGCCGAACAGGACCGGCAGGCCTTCGCCACCCCCGCCGCGACCGCGGGCACGGACCTCTACGGCCACCTCCTGGCGCCGCTGCTGCCCCTGCCCGTGGAACAGGCGGCCCGGGTCACCGACGCCTTCTTCGCCCACGGCACCGGACTGCGCACCCCGGTGTCCGTCCGGGTCGCCGACCTCGTCGAGATCCTGCTGACACCGCCCGTGGAGCGGGAGCACCTCGGCGCCGAGATGCCGGAACCCGACCTGATCGCCACGCCCGACGACAGCCGCTTCAGCGAGGAGCAGCTGTCGGCCGCGACGCAGCTGCTCGACCTCCCGGCCGACGCCCCGCGCCGGCTGTCCGGGCTGCTCGCCGACGCTCGCCGCCAGGACCCGGAACTGCCGTACCTGGTCGCCCTGCTGGCCATCCACGCCGCCAGCCCGCCGTTCGGCACCGCCTACCGCCAGGGCGAGCGCAAGCTGCTGTTCGCCGTGGACGACGGCACCGAGCTCGACGACCCCGAGTTCGGCGGCGCCGACCTCATCGTCGGCACCGCCCTGCTGGACGCGGCCGGCATGGCCGCGGACCGGACGGAGGCGGCATGAGCATCCCGCCGACGGGCGCCCGCGGCTCCACCGCGGCCGATCGCGGCACCCCCGTGGCAGCCACCCGCCCCGACGTCACCCAGAGCAAGGAGCCCCGACCGTGACCGAGCACGCCGAGTGGAGTGAGCCGGAGGCCGCGGCCGCACCGGCGAGCACCGCCGTCACGCCCGCCGACGCCGCCGACGCGGCGCGGCTCGTCGCCTTCGGCCTCCAACCAAAGCTCCAGCCCGCCCGCGACCAGGAGTACGCCGACCTGCTGCGCCGCTACCGCGAGGACCCGCCCTTCGCGCGGCTCGCCGACGCCGTCGCCACCGGCCTCGGACTGATCGTGCTGGAGGTGTCCCCGCGCGCCGGCATGGCCGTCACCGCCGCCGAGGACTCCGTCTTCGCCGTCCGCATGGGCGACTACGCGCGCCGCACCTCCGCCGACGGCAGCGACCGCTTCCTGCACGGACTGGCGCACCTCGCCGTCGCCGCCATGGCCTTCCCCCGCCCCGAGGACCTCGCCGACGACGGCTACATCGGACGCGTCACGGTCAACGGCGTCGACGCCTTCGTCCGGCAGGCCTGCAACCGCCTGGAGCAGCGCGCCGCGGAGCAGGGCGAGAACACCGACCCGGCCAGCGACGCGCCCGGCCTGGAGGCCGCCTGGCGGATCTGGGCCAGACGCAGCGCCACCGGCGCCACCAAGGACGCCCGCCGGCTCGCCGGCTCCACCACCGGCATCGTCGCCAAGGCCGTCGCCTTCCTCACCGACTCCGGCTTCCTGCAGCGCACCGGCGACGACAACGGCGGCACCTACCGCACCACCGCCCGCTACCAGCTCCAGGTGCGGGACATGGCGGGCAGCGCCGCCCTGGCCGAACTGCTGGACCTGGGCGTCGTCCCGGTCACCGACGGCACCCCCACCCTGCTGCCGCCCGACGACGCCGACGACCTCGACCTGGTCGCCGACGCCGGCCTGCCGTTCCACTCCGCCTAACCCCCCACCTCACACAGCCTCACGAGAGTCCGCCATGTACGAGCTGTCCCGGGTCCGCCTCTACTCCATCGGGCCGGCCGGTGCGCGCTACGCCGACACCGTGCTCGACCTGCGCGGCGTCGGCGGGGCCGTGCCCGACCCCGCCCCGACGCAGGCGGAGTTCTTCGAGGAGGAGCCGGTCGGCCCGCCGCGCCGGCCCGCGCCCGCCGGGGTGCTCTTCCTGGAGAACGGCGGCGGCAAGTCGGTCCTGCTCAAGCTGATCTTCTCCGTGATGCTCCCGGGCCACCGCAACACCCTCGGCGGCGCCAGCTCCGGCGTGCTGCGCAAGTTCCTGCTCGCCGACGACTGCGGCCACGTCGCGCTGGAGTGGCAGCACGTGCTGACCGGCGAGTGCGTCGTCGTCGGCAAGGTCAGCGAGTGGCGGGGCCGCCAGGTCTCCAACGACCCGAGGAAGTTCGCCGAGGCCTGGTACTCCTTCCGGCCCGGTCCCGGCCTCAGCCTGGACAGCCTCCCCGTCGCCGAGTCCACGGCCGTACGCCCGTCCGCCGAGGGCCAGTCCGGCGCGCGCGGCCGGCGCCGCACCATGAAGGGCTTCCGGGACGCGGTGACCGAGGCGGGCAAGACCTACCCGCACCTCGAGGTGCACTGGGAGGAGATCCACGAACGCTGGACCGAGCACCTCGGCGACCTCGGACTCGACCCCGAACTCTTCCGCTACCAGCGGGAGATGAACGCCGACGAGGGCGAGGCCGCCGGCCTCTTCGCGGTGAAGAAGGACTCCGACTTCACCGACCTGCTGCTGCGCGCCGTCACCGACACCCGGGACACCGACGGACTCGCCGACCTGGTCAGCGGCTTCGGCAACAAGCTGGGCCGCCGGGCCGAACTCATCGCCGAACGGGACTTCACCGCGGGCTCCGTGGACCTGCTCGGCCGGATCGTCGACGCCGCCGAGGCCCGCACCCGCGCCCGGGAGATCCACACCGCCGCCGAGCGCCGCACCCGCACCCTGGCCCGCCGGCTCTCCGCCCGGGGCGCGCGGGAACGCGTCCGCGCGGCCGACCTGGCCCAGCGGGTCACCGCCGCCGCCTACGCCGTCACCCACGCCGAGTCCGCCCGTGAGCACAGCGCGCTGGTCTCCGCCGAACTCGCCTACCGCCACGCCTCCCTGGCGCTCGCCGCCGCCGAGAAGTCCGCCGCCGCCCAGAAGCGCGAACTCGCCGACGCCCGCACGCTCCACGCGGCCTGGCAGGCCGCCGAGTCCGCGCTGCGCCACCGTGCCGCAGCCGACCGGGTCGCGCGCGTCTCCGCCGCCATCCAGGAGGCCGAGCGGGACGCGGCCCCCGCGCTGGCCGCCCGCGCCAGGGCCGCCGTCGACCTGGTGCGGGCCCTGCACGCGGCCGCGCAGAACGCCGAGAACCTCGCCAACGAGGAGGAGGAGCGGTCCGCCGCCCTCCAGGAGGTCAGCGACACCGCCTACCGCGACTCCACCGCCGCCGCCACCGCGGCACAGCGGGCCCGCAGCGAGATCGGGCACCTGCGGCAGCGGCTCACCGAGGTCGAACAGGAGACCGCCGAGGCGGTCCGCGCCGGCTGGCTCGACGACAGTGCCCCCGACGCCGACCCCGCCCGCGCCGCCCTCGCCGCCAGCGACGCCGAGAAGACGGCGGTCGCCGCCTGGGACTCCGCCCGCGAGGCGTCCCGCCGGGCCACCGAGCACGCACGTGAGGCGGCGGCCGCCGAGAGCCGCGCGGAACTCACCGCGGCCCGCGCGGCGGACGCCGCCACGGCGGCCGAGCGCGCCCACGAGGGCGAGCGCCGCACCGCCGAGGCGCTCGCCGCAGAGGCGCGGCCGGCCGAGCTGCTGAGCCTGCCGGCGGCCCGGGGCGGAGGGCGCGCCAGGGTGCCGGGCCCCCGCACCGACGCCCAGGACCCGCGGGGGAGTGCGGGGAGCCCCCTCGACGACGGCGCGCTGACCGCCGAGGAACTCGACCGGTTCGCCGACGACCTGCGCGACCTGCTCGACGACGCCGTCTCCTCCGCCGAACGGCAGCTGTTCGACCTGCGGACCGCCGCGGCCGACGACGCCCGGATCCTCGGCGCCCTCGGCGACGGCGGGCTGCTGCCGCCCGGCCCGGACGTGCTGGCGACCGTCGAGTTCCTCGGGGAGCACGGCATCCCGGCACTCCCCGGCTGGCGCTATCTGGCGCAGGCCGTCGACCCCGCCGACCACGTACGGGTCCTGGCCGCGCGTCCCGAACTGGTCGACGGCGTCATCATCACCGACCCGGGCTCCCACCAGCGGGCCCGCGAGGCGCTGAGCGACGCCGCGCTGCTGCCCCGGTCCACCGTCGCCGTCGGCACCGCCGCCGCGCTGCTCGCGCCCACCCCCGCGCCCGGCACGGACACCGGTGACGTCTTCCTCGTACCGCCGAACCCGGCCATGCACGACGAGCACGCCGCCGACGAGGAACGGCAGGCACTGCGCGCGCGGGCGACCGAACGCGACGAGGAGATCCGCGCGCTCGCCGCCCGGCTCGCCAAGGACCGCGAGCTGGCCGCCCGGCTCGCCTCCTGGCGCACCGGCTGCCCCGCCGGACGGCTCACCGAGCTGGCCGCGACCGCGCGGCAGGCGCGGGCGTTCGCCGAGGAGTCCGAGGCCGAACTGACCGAGGCACGCACCCTCCGGGCGGAGGCCGAGGAGGCCGCCGCCGAAGCCGCCCGGGTCCGGGACGAACGGCAGGAGGCCGCGCAGAAGGCCCGGCGCGCGGCCGACGCCCTCGCCGGCCTCGCCTTCCGGCTGCGCGAACGGGCCGGCTGGCAGGTCAAACTGCGGGAACTGGCCGACGACGCGGCCGAGGCGGAAGCGCGCGCCCAGGCCTGCCTGGAACGAGCGCGCGCCGCCGACGAGGACCGGCGCGGCGCCCAGCGCGCCGCCGACGACGCCCGCCGCACCGCCCGCGCGCTGCGCGCCGAGCGCTCCGAGATCGCGGGCGCCCCCGACGACGTCCCCGAGGACGGCGCCGGAGCGCCGGACGCCTCCCTGCCCGCCCTGCGCGAGGCCTACCGGGCCGCGTCCCAGGTGTACGAGAAGGTCGGCGTCGGCGCCGACCTGCGGGCCGAACAGGCCCGCGCGGAGAGCGACGAGAGCGCCGCCCGCGCGGAACTGGACCGCCTCAGCAACAAGGTCCGCACCCGCGCCGAGCAGCTGCTCCAGTCGCCCGACGGCTCCGACGGGCCCAGTCGGCAGGCCGCCGCCGCCCGCGCCGAGGAACTGGTGCAGCTGCTGGAGACCCGCATGTCCACCGCGAGCGAACAGCTCGGGCGGCTGCGCGGGGAGGCCGAGCGGCTCGCACCGCAGGACGGCGAGGCGCACACCGAGCTCCCCGAGGAGCTGCTGCCGCGCGACGCCGAGCACGCACAGGCCCTGCTGCGCACCGCGACGGCCGAACTCGCCACGCACAGCGGGGCGTTGGACCAGGCCCGGGAGGTGCACGCCGAACTGCTCGACGCCCACCGCGCCGCAGAGGACGCGGCCGCCGGCTTCGACGAGATCGCCGCCATGCTCCGCGACCTGCTGCGCGAACACACCCCGGAGGAGGAGCAGGAGCAGCCCGAGCCGTACCCGGGCGGTCTGGAGGAGGCACGGCAGTCCGCCGCGGAGGCCCGCCGCTCGCTGCGCGGCTGCGCCGCCGACCTGTCCGCCGCCGAGTCCTCCGTGCGCGAGGCGAGCGACATCCTCGTCCGGCACGCCAACTCCACGCGCTACGAACAGGTCCGCACCCCCGCGCGCCAGCAGATCCGCGAGCTGCCCGCCTCCGCGCTGCCCGAGCACGCCCGGAAGTGGGCGGACGCCTTCGCCCCTCGGCTGCGGGTCCTCACCGACGAACTGGAGCAGCTGGAGCGCAACCGCGACTCGATCGTGGACCGGCTGAGGGGCCTGGTCGAGTCCGCGCTCGCCACCCTCCGCTCGGCCCAGCGGCTGTCCCGGCTGCCGGAGGGCCTCGGCGAGTGGTCGGGCCAGGAGTTCCTGCGCATCCGCTTCGAGGAACCCGACCAGGCCACGCTCACCGAGCGTCTCGGCGAGGTCATCGACGAGGCGACCCGGGCGGCCGTCAAGAAGAACTCCGACCTGCGGCGCGACGGCATGTCCCTGCTGCTGCGCGGAGTCGCCGCGGCCCTCCAGCCGAAGGGCATCGCCGTCGAGATCCTCAAACCCGACGCGGTGCTGCGCGCCGAGCGGGTGCCCGTCGGCCAGATGGGCGACGTGTTCTCCGGTGGCCAGCTGCTCACCGCGGCCATCGCCCTGTACTGCACGATGGCCGCCCTGCGCTCCAACGACCGGGGCCGGGACAAGCACCGGCACGCCGGAACGCTCTTCCTGGACAACCCCATCGGCCGCGCCAACGCCACCTACCTGCTGGAACTCCAGCGGGCGGTCGCCGACGCGCTCGGCGTGCAGCTTCTCTACACCACCGGCCTGTTCGACACCACGGCACTCGCGGAGTTCCCCCTGGTCATCCGGCTGCGCAACGACGCCGACCTGAGGGCGGGCCTGAAGTACATCAGCGTGGAGGAGCACCTGCGGCCGGGGCTTCCCCAGCAGGACCCGGCCGAGGAGGCGCACAGCGAGATCACGGCGACCCGCATGTTCAAGCGGCCCGCCCCGGCGAACGGCTGACCGGGCGTCCTGCCGCCCGGCTCAGAACCCGTAGCCCATGCGCCGGGACAGCTCGGCCGCCGCCGTCGCCGTCCGGCTGCCCACCTCGGGCAGCCGGTCCGGGTTCAGCCGGTACACCGGCCCCGAGACGCTGAGCGCCGCGATCACCGTGCCGTCGTGTGCGCGGACCGGTGCCGCGACGGCCGCGAGTCCCAGCTCCAGCTCCTCCAGCGTGGCCGCGTAGCCCCGCTCGATCGCCGTCTCCAGCTCGCCGCGCAGCACCGACGCCCCGGTGACCGTGTGTTCCGTGAACCGGTGCAGGGGGCGGGAGAGGTGATCCTCGCGCAGCGCGGGTGCCATATGGGCGAGGAACACCTTGCCGCCGGCGGTGGCGTGCAGGGGAGTGCGTCGGCCCAGCCAGTTCTGCGCGGTGACCGCCGCCGTGCCGCGGGCCTGCATGATGTTGACGGCGGCGTCGTCGTCCAGCACCGCTATGTTCACCGTCTCGCCCAGCTCGTCGGCGAGGTCCCGGCACACCGGGACGCCTTCCTGCGAGATGTCCAGCCGCACCGCCGCCGCCCCCGCGAGGCGCAGCATCCCGGCCCCCAGGTAGTACTTCCCGCGGTCCTTGGCCTGGGCCACCAGTCCCCGGTTCTCCAGGACACCGAGCAGCCGGAAGGCCGTGGACTTGTGCACGCCCAGCTCAGCGGCGATCTCGGTGACGCCGGCCTCCCCGCGCCGGGCGAGGATCTCCAGCACGCTCACCGCACGGTCCACCGACTGCACGGCACTCGCCGGCCCCGTCCCGCTCCGCCCGGGCTGTTGCTGCGCACGGGGCATGGCTCGACTCACCGTCCGTCGGTCCGGTGCGGGACGTGCCTGTCGACCTCGCTGCGACGCCCACCCGCACAGGGACTGTTGCGCAGGACGCGGGCCTGTGCGCCCTGCGGAACCTCATGGTACCGAGGGCCCCGGCGGGGTCAGGAGTGCGAGAGCTGGCCGGCTCCGCCCCGTCGGCGTATTCGGGCCCGCGTCCGCTGGGCGGAGCGCTCCTGACGCCGGGCGCGGCGCCGCTCGCGCCGCAGGGCCCGCGCGGTGCTGCTGGGCGCGGACACCACGCCGTTGCGCTGGTTCCAGACCTGGCGGGTCACCCACACGTCCAGCACCGCCCAGGTGGCCAGGATCGTACTGGCCACGCTGCTGATGACCATGGGGAACGCCAGCCAGGACCCCGCCAGCGTGCACAGGAAGGCGACCATGGCCTGAATCAGCGTCACCGCGATGATGAGCACCGCCCGAACGGCGACCGTCCGCACCGGATCCGGCAGCCGGCGCCGCCGCGCCGGCTCCTCGACCCACAGCGGCCGGTACGCGGCCCGGTCCAGGACCTCGCCGCCGCCCGCCGGGGACGTCCGCTCACCGTCACCGGGCCTTCCCTCGCGCGCCGCCCCCTGTCCGGACGGTCCGCGTCCGGTCGCCGCGGCGCCCTGTCCGCCGGCCGCTCCGCTCCCGGCCGCGGATCCGCCGCGCCCCCGCGCTCCGGCGTCCGGCCGCGTCGTCGTCCGCGTCGCCACGCCGTCCTCCGGCGTCTCGCGCCGCTCCGCCGTGCCCATCAACGTGTCACTCCCCACCGCCGGCCGACCGCCCGCTCGTGTCCTGAGACCCGGTTATCCACTGGTTGCCCGGCTTGCGCTCTTCTACGCCGCCCGGGTGCGGGACACGGCTGCTGTGACCGATTCCGCCCCCATTTCCCACAGAGAAGGACGAACGGCGCGTCGCGAAGATTCCCGAGTGGGAAAGATTTCGGCCAACCGTTCCTGCTCCGTGGGGAGATGGGCGGGTGCGGGACGCGGTACGTTGCGGGAGGCAATCTCCCGCAATCACCGGACAACTCACCATCTCCCGCCACCGGCTCGGAGCTGCATGTTCCGGACGGCTCTTCGAGTTCGCCCCGGCTCGGTAGTAGGCTCGCGCCGTTTGTTGACGCACATGTGTGTACCCCCGGTCGATCGGGGGCCGAGCTGGGGGAGGCCATGCGCTTTCGCGGGAAGTCCATCCGCCGGAAGATCGTGGCGCTGCTTCTCGTGCCGCTGTTGTCCCTGACGACGATCTGGGCCTTCACCACGGTGATCACGGGCCGCGAGGCGAGCCATCTGTTCGACGTGTCGTCGGTGATGGAGGAGGTCGGCTACCCCGTCGAGGACACCGTCCGCGTCCTGCAGCAGGAGCGCCGGCAGACCCTCGTCCACCTCGCCGATCCCCGTTCCTCCGACGGACTCGCCGCACTCCGGCGCAGCCGCGCCGCCACCGACCGGGCCATCGCCGGCGTCCGCAGGAGCGCCGCGGACTCCGAGATCCACGAGGCCATGCACGGCGACACCGCCGAGCTGACCGCGGTGCTGGACTCCTTCGACGGCATCGAGTCCCTGCGCCGCAGCGTCGAGGACGGCACCGTCAACCGCTCCCAGGCCCTCGACCTCTACAACCGGCTGATCGACCCGTGCTACGTCCTGCTGGCCGACCTCCACGTCGTCGAGGACGTCGAACTCGACAAGCAGTACCGCGCCCTCGTCACCCTCGCCCGCGCGCGTGAGCTGCTCTCCCGCGAGGACGCCCTGCTCGGCTCCGCCCTGATCGTCGGCAAGCTGTCCCGGGCCGAACTGCGGGACGTCTCCGACCTCGTGGCGCAGCGCACGCTGATGTACGACGCCGGTCTGCCGCAGCTGCCCGTGGCCGAACGCGACCGCTACGAGACCTTCTGGAAGAACGCCGCGTCCGCTCCGCTGCGGGTGGGTGAGGAGGCCGCGATCTCCTCCGGCACCGGGACGCCCCGCGGCATCACCGCGAGGAGCTGGGACACCGCCGCCGGCAATGTGCTCTCCGAACTCGCCGCCCTCAACGACCAGGCCACCGACCGCTACCAGGAACGCGTCCGCCCCGTCGCCATGGGCGTCATCACCCAGGCCGTCGTCGCCGGCACCCTCGGACTGATCGCCCTCCTGGTCTCCCTCTTCCTCTCCGTACGCGTCGGCCGCGGGCTCGTCCGCGACCTGCGGCAGCTGCGTCTGGAGGCCCATGAGGCGTCCGGGGTGCGGCTGCCCAGCGTGATGCGCCGCCTGTCGGCGGGCGAACAGGTCGACGTCGAGACCGAGGTGCCGCTCCTGGAGTACGACAGGAACGAGATGGGGGAGGTCGGCCGGGCCCTCAACACGCTTCAGCGCGCCGCCGTGGAGGCCGCCGTGAAGCAGGCCGAACTGCGCGCCGGCGTCTCCGAGGTGTTCGTCAACCTCGCCCGCCGCAGCCAGGTCCTGCTGCACAAGCAGCTCACCCTCCTGGACACCATGGAGCGCAGGACCGAGGACACCGAGGAACTCGCCGACCTGTTCCGGCTGGACCACCTCACCACCCGTATGCGCCGGCACGCCGAGGGCCTGGTGATCCTCTCCGGCGCCGCCCCCTCCCGGCAGTGGCGCAAGCCCGTCCAGCTCATGGACGTCGTCCGCGCCTCGGTCGCCGAGGTCGAGGACTACGAACGGGTCGAGGTCCGCAGGCTGCCGAGGGTCGCCGTCACCGGACCGGCCGTCGCCGACCTCACCCATCTCGTGGCCGAACTGCTGGAGAACGCCACGGTGTTCTCCCCGCCCCACACCGCCGTCCAAGTCGTGGGCGAGCGCGTGGCCAACGGCTTCACCCTGGAGATCCACGACCGGGGGCTCGGCATGGCCGCCGACGCCCTCCTGGACGCCAACCTCCGGCTCGCCGAGACCCCGGAGTTCGAGCTCTCCGACACGGACCGGCTCGGACTGTTCGTGGTCAGCCGTCTCGCCCAGCGCCAGAACGTCCGGGTCTCCCTGCAACCCTCCCCGTACGGCGGCACCACGGCGGTCGTCTTCATCCCCGACGCCCTGCTGACGGACGACGTCCCGGACACCAACGGCGTCGGCTTCCGTCTCGACCGCCCCCGGCGCACCAAGGACCGCGAACCGGAGGAGAGCCGCCGCGCCGCGCTCTCCCAGCCCGTACAGCTGCCCCGGCTGCCCGCCTCGCTGCTGGACGGCCCCGTCGAACTGGAAGCCCCCGTCGACCTGGACGCCCTCGACGGCTTCACCGGCGCCCTCGGCGACGAGGAGGGTGAGGACGGCGGCCTCTTCCGCCCCCGCAGCTCCCTGACCGGCGGCGCCGACGAGCGGCCCGGCCGCGGCCCGCATCAGCCGGAACCCGGCGGGCACGAGGGCACGGACCCGGGCGCGGACGACCGGACGGGCGCCCCGGCCCCGCCGGGCCGCAGGGCGACACCCAAGCTGGTCAGCTCCCACGGACGCCCGGTGCGCGACCAGCGCACGCGGGGCGAACGCGCGGACGAGGACGACGCGGCCACGGCACCGGCCCGCGACGACTCGGCAACGGCACCCACGCTGCCGACCCGCCGCCGGGGCGAGGACCCCGTACGCCGCCGGACCACCCGCCGTACGGGCCCGGAGCCGCTGTCCCCGCTCCCGTCCCGCCGCCGCACCGAGCGTCTCTCCGCCGCCGACGAACCCGGCGGGCCGGACGCGGAGGCGCCCCCGCCGCTGCCCGCCCGCCGACGGCACACCGACCCGGCCCGCCCCGCGCACAGCGCCGGGGAGCGGGGCGCGTCCCCGTCACCCGCCGGCCCCGCGCGCGACGACCGCTCCGGCCCGCCGGCCGGCCTGCCCCAGCGGGTCCGCCGCCCCGCGAACACGGCGAGCGGCGCGGACGATGCCCCGCCGGCGGCCGAGGGACCGGACAGCGGCTCCCCGGCGCCCGGCGCCGGGGCACTGCCCCGGCGCGTACGGCAGGCCAGCCTCGCCCCGCAGCTCAAGCGCGGTGGGGAACGGCGGAACGAGGACGCCGCCCGGCCCGTTGAACGAGATGCCGACGAAGTACGCAGCCGCATGGCCTCGCTCCAGCGGGGCTGGCAGCGTGGCCGCGCGGAGAACGCCGCGGGCGACGACGCCGACAGCGGCACAGCACCACGACGAACGACAGAGGGGGACGGTCGATGACCGCACCGAAGGGCACCGGCCACAGCACGACGGACAAGGGCGAGCTGAACTGGCTTCTCGACGACCTCGTGGACCGCGTCGCCAGCATCCGCAAGGCGATCGTGCTCTCCGGCGACGGCCTGGCCACGGGCGCGTCGAAGGACCTGACCCGCGAGGACAGCGAGCACCTGGCCGCCGTCGCCTCCGGCTTCCACAGCCTCGCCAAGGGCGTGGGCCGCCACTTCGAGGCCGGCCAGGTCCGCCAGACCGTCGTCGAACTCGACGAAGCGTTCCTCTTCGTCACCGCGGCGGGCGACGGCAGCTGCCTCGCCGTCCTCGCGGACGCCGACTCGGACGTCGGACAGGTCGCCTACGAGATGACGCTTCTGGTGAAGCGGGTCGGAGTCCATCTGGGCGCCGCTCCGCGCACCGATGTGCCCTCGGGCGGGTAGTGGGGTGACATGAGCGCTGACGGTCAGGGGAGAAGCCACTGGTTCGACGACGAGGCCGGACCGGTCGTCCGCCCGTACGCCATGACGCGGGGCCGCACCACCAGTGCGGCCCAGCACCGCCTCGACCTGATCGCGGTGGTCGTCACGGAACCGGACGCGGACGATCCCGAGACGGATCCCACACTCTCCCCGGAGCATGTGGACATCGTCGAACTGTGCCGTGACGTCCCGCAGACGGTCGCGGAACTCGCGGCCGAACTCGACCTGCCGATAGGAGTCGTCCGGGTCCTCGTCGGAGATCTCGTGGACAGCGCGTTCGTCCATGTGAACCGGCCCGTACCCCCGGCGGAACTGCCGGACGAGAGTATTCTGCGCGACGTGATCAACGGCCTCCGGGCGCTGTGACCGGCGCGGAAGCGGGGTACTGACGTGACAGGCTGGCAGTTCTGGGTCGACCGGGGCGGCACCTTCACCGACATCGTCGCGCGGCGCCCCGACGGCAGCCTGCTCACCCACAAGGTGCTGTCCGGGCATCCGGCACCGGACCGCTCCCGGCCCCGGGCGGGCCGGGGGCCCGCCGGCAGCGACGCGGCCGTCCTGGGCGTCCGCGAGCTGCTGGCCGGGTCCGACGCCCCCGTCGACGCCGTGCGCATGGGGACCACCGTCGCCACCAACGCCCTCCTCGAACGCAAGGGTGAGCGCACCCTGCTGGTCGTCACCCGCGGCTTCCGCGACGCACTGCGCATCGCCTACCAGAACCGCCCCCGCATCTTCGCCCGCCGCATCGACCTGCCCGAGCCGCTGTACGAGCGGGTGATCGAAGTGGACGAGCGCATCGCCGCCGACGGCACCGTCCTGCGCGCCCCGGACCTCGACGCCCTCACCGGGCCGCTGCGCACGGCGTACGACGACGGGATCCGCGCCGTCGCCGTGGTCTGCCTGCACAGCCATCTGCACCCCGCCCACGAACAGGCGGTCGGGGAACTCGCCGCCCGCGTCGGCTTCCCGCAGATCTCGCTGTCCAGCGAGGTCAGCCCCCTGATGAAGCTCGTCCCGCGCGGGGACACCGCCGTGGTCGACGCCTACCTCTCGCCCGTGCTGCGCCGCTACGTCCGGCAGGTCACCGGCGAACTCGAAGGCGTACGGCTGATGTTCATGCAGTCCAACGGGGGGCTCGCCGAGGCCGGGCAGTTCCGCGGCAAGGACGCCGTCCTCTCCGGGCCGGCCGGCGGCATCGTCGGCATGGCCCGCATGTCGCAACTCGCCGGCTTCGACCATGTCATCGGCTTCGACATGGGCGGCACCTCCACCGACGTCTCGCACTTCGCGGGCGCGTACGAACGGGTCCTCACCACGCAGATCGCCGGAGTGCGGCTGCGCGCGCCCATGCTGGACATCCACACCGTCGCCGCGGGGGGAGGGTCGGTCCTGCACTTCGACGGCTCCCGCTACCGCGTGGGCCCGGACTCGGCCGGCGCGGACCCGGGTCCCGCCTGCTACCGCCGCGGCGGGCCGCTCGCCGTCACCGACGCCAACGTCATGCTCGGCCGCATCCAGCCCGCCCACTTCCCCGCCGTGTTCGGCCCGGACGGCGACCAGCCCCTCGACGCCGGAGTCGTCCGCGACCGCTTCGCCGCCCTCGCGCGCGACATCCGTGACCGGACGGGAGACGACCGCACCCCCGAGCAGGTGGCCGAGGGCTACCTGCAGATCGCCGTCGCCAACATCGCCCAGGCGATCAAGCGGATCTCGGTGCAGAAGGGCCACGACATCACCCGGTACGCCCTGACCACCTTCGGCGGGGCGGGCGGACAGCACGCGTGCATGGTCGCCGACTCCCTCGGCATCCGCACCGTCCTCGTCCCGCCCATGGCGGGCCTCCTGTCCGCGCTCGGCATCGGCCTCGCCGACACCACGGCCATGCGCGAGCAGTCCGTGGAGGCCCCGCTGGAGCCCGCCGCCATGCCCCGCGTCCACAGGACCGCCGACGACCTGGAGGCGGCGGCCCGCGCCGAACTCCTCGCCGAGGACGTCCCCGGGGAACGCGTCGAGGTCACCCGCCGCGCCCAGCTGCGCTACGACGGCACCGACACCACCCTCACCGTCGAGCTGACCGAGCCCGACACGATGCGGCGCACCTTCGAGGAACGTCATCGCGCCACGTACTCCTTCACACTCGACCGGCCGATCGTCGTCGAGTCCCTCTCCGTGGAAGCCACCGGCCTCACCGAACCCCCCGATCTCTCCGCCCTCGCCCCCTACGAAGGCACCCCTCGTCACGCCCCCGACGCCCCCCGGACCGTCCGCCTCCACACCGGCGGCACCTGGCGCGAGGCGCCCCTGCACCGCCGCGAGGACCTTCCCCCCGGCGCACCCGTCACCGGCCCGGCGATCATCACCGAATCCGGTGCGACGACCGTCGTCGACGAGGGCTGGCGGGCCGCGGCGACCGAGCACGGGCATCTGGTCATGGAACGCGTCGCGGTCACGCAGAGTTCCGACGCCGACACGGAAGTCGACCCGGTGCTGCTGGAGGTCTTCAACAACCTCTTCATGTCCATCGCGGAACAGATGGGCGCCCGCCTGGAGTCCACCGCCCAGTCCGTCAACATCAAGGAGCGCCTGGACTTCTCCTGCGCCCTGTTCGACCCGGACGGGAACCTGGTGGCCAACGCCCCGCACATCCCCGTCCACCTGGGATCCATGGGCACGAGCGTCAAGGAGGTCATCCGGCGGCGCGGCACCGCCATGCGCCCCGGCGACACCTACGCCGTCAACGACCCGTACCACGGCGGCACCCATCTGCCCGACGTCACCGTGATCACCCCGGTCTTCGGTACCGGGCCCGCCGACGCCACGGAGAGTGACCGGAAGGTCCTCTTCTACGTGGCCTCACGCGGCCACCACGCCGAGATCGGCGGCATCGCCCCCGGCTCCATGCCGGCCCACAGCCGCACCATCGACGAGGAGGGCGTCCTCTTCGACAACTGGCCGCTCGCCGAGAACGGCCGCTTCCGCGAGGAGGAGACCCTCCGCCTCCTCACCGGGGCGCCCCACCCCTCCCGCAACCCGCAGACCAACCTGGCCGACCTGCGCGCCCAGATCGCCGCCAACCACAAGGGCGTCGACGAGGTCGGCCGCATGATCGAGCACTTCGGACTCGACGTCGTCCAGGCCTACATGAAGCACGTCCAGGACAACGCCGAGGAGGCGGTGCGCCGGGTCGTCGACGCCCTCGACGACGGCGCGTACGCCTACGAGACCGACGCGGGCGCGGTCATCCGCGTACGCGTGCGCGTGGACCGCCGCGACCGCAGCGCGACCATCGACTTCACGGGCACGTCCGCCCAGCTGCCCACCAACTTCAACGCCCCCTTCTCGGTCGTCAACGCGGCCGTCCTCTACGTCTTCCGCACCCTGGTGGACGACGACATCCCGCTCAACGACGGCTGTCTGCGCCCGCTGAGGATCATCGTCCCGCCGGGCTCTATGCTGGCGCCCGAGCCCCCGGCCGCCGTCGTCGCCGGCAACGTGGAGACCTCCCAGGCCGTCACCGGCGCCCTCTACGCGGCCCTCGGCGTCCAGGCGGAGGGATCGGGCACCATGAACAACGTCACCTTCGGCAACGCGCGCCACCAGTACTACGAGACGGTCGCCTCCGGCTCGGGCGCGGGAGACGGGTTCCCCGGCGCCTCGGCCGTACAGACCCACATGACCAACTCGCGGCTCACCGACCCCGAGGTCCTGGAGTGGCGACTGCCCGTCCGACTCGAGGAGTTCGCGGTGCGCCGCGGCAGTGGCGGACCGGGGCGGTGGCGCGGCGGGGACGGAGCGGTGCGCCGCATCCGCTTCCTGGAGCCCATGACCGTCTCCACGCTCTCCCAGCACCGCAGGGTCCCCCCGTACGGCATGGCCGGCGGGGGACCGGGAGCGCGGGGCGCCCACCGGATCGAACGCGCGGACGGCACGGTCACCGCGCTCGGCGGAAGCGACAGCGCGGACGTCGGCCCGGGCGACGTGTTCGTGATCGAAACCCCCGGCGGCGGGGGATACGGCCCGCCGCCCGATTCCCATCAAGCAGGAGAAGTGATCGATGATCTTCGGGCGTTCTGAGCGCGGCAAGCCCCCGGTCGAGCCCGTCACGCTCAAGATCCTGGTGGCCGGCGGCTTCGGCGTGGGCAAGACCACGCTGGTCGGCGCGGTCAGCGAGATCAGGCCGTTGCGCACCGAGGAGCTGCTCACGGAGGCGGGGCGCCCGGTCGACGACACCAGTGGCGTGGAGGGCAAGCGCACCACCACCGTGGCCATGGACTTCGGCCGCATCACGCTCCGCGAGGACCTGGTGCTGTACCTCTTCGGCACACCGGGCCAGGAGCGGTTCTGGTTCATGTGGGACGAGCTGTCCGAGGGCGCCCTCGGGGCCGTCGTCCTCGCCGACACCCGGCGGCTGGAGGACTGCTTCGCGGCCATCGACTACTTCGAGCGGCGCTCCATACCGTTCGTCGTCGGCGTCAACTGCTTCGACGGAGCAACGCGTTACCCGGGCGAGGACATCCGCCGGGCCCTCGACCTCGACACCCACGTGCCGCTGGTGATGACCGACGCGCGGGACCGCGAGTCGGTCAAGGAGGTCCTCATCGGCGTCGTCCAGCACGCCATGGCGCAGGCCGCGCAGCGGAGGGCGGTCACCACCTGAGGCGACGACGGGTCCACGGCCCGTGCTCCCGCCGGCCGGAGCACGGGCCGCGGCGCGCGGACGCCGCACCACGCGCGTACGGTCAGCCCTCGCCTTCCTCCAGCAGGCCGAGGCTCCTCTCCACCGCCCTGCGCCAGTCGCGGTACTCGCGGTCCCGGACCGCCGCCGCCACGGCCGGCGTCCACTGAAGCGGGACGGGTTCACCGGCACTCCGGGGACGTCAAGGTGGCCGACAGCAACGGTTGTCGGCCACCCGGACGGAGAACCGGCCCGCCTGCCGTCAACCCGCCGGCGCCGGAGCCCTCTCGGTCCCGCGGCGGACCTCGTGGCCGGCCGCCCCCGCCCGGGCCAGCACCCAGCTCGTGCCGTGCAGCGCCTTGGCGGCCGTCTTCAGCGGGGCCAGAGACGCCGCCGCCTGCCGGTGGTCCGGCACGCTGCCCGGTGGGCACAGGACCGTGGCCAGCGACAGCGTGACGGGATGGCCGCCCGCCGCCCAGGGCGTGTCGAGGACCGAGCACGCCAACGCGTCCAGCGCCTCCGGATCGGACAGCACGAGGAAGTCGTCCCCGCCGATGTGCCCCACGCGGGTGGTGCCCGACGCGGCGTGCTGCACCGCCCGCCCCACCGCGCGGATGAGTTCGTCGCCCGCCGCGAACCCCGCCCCGTCGTTCACCCGCTTGAAGTGGTCCACGTCCAGCCAGCTCAGCGCGAACGCCCGGCCGCCCGCGATCCGCCGGTCCACCTCGGCGGTGATCGCGTCCGAACCGGGCAGCCGGGTGAGCGGATTGAGCCCCGCCGCCTCCTCCACCCGGGTCTCGGCGAGCGCGCGCACCAGGTCCGCCAGCCGGACCACCCCCACGCACCGGCCGTGCGCGTCCACCACGGCCACGTCGTCCGAGGTGCGGCCCCGGTCCCCGACCGCCACCACCTCCAGGACCTCCCAGGCGGTGGCGTCGACGCCCACCGTCCGGGGCGGGTCGCCGAGCTTGGCGGCGGGCCGGTCGGCGTACAGGGCGTGTCCGTAGCGCCCGGACATCGACAGCAGGAAGCGGGAGCGGTGGACCGACCGCACCGGAACCCCGGACCGGTCCACCAGCAGCACCCCGGACACGTCCGGACACCCGGTCAGCAGGGCCCGCACATGTCCGGCGGACGCGGTGGCGGGCAGCAGCGCGGCCGGCCGTACGAACTCCCGCACCGACGGCCCGGACCGGGGCGCCGTCACCGCCCCGGACGCCCGCGGCGGAACGTACACGTCCGCGGCGGGCAGCCGGGCCGGCGGCGCGAACAGGTTGCCCTGGGCCAGCTGGGCCCCGGCCGCCAGCGCCGTCGCGTACTGGCCTTCGGTCTCGACGCCCTCGACGGACAGCAGCGCCCCCAGTTCCTCGCACAGCGTGCGCATCGCCCGAACCGCGGCGGGCCGTGCCAGCAGCGACGCGTCCAGCTTGACCAGGTCGGGCGCGAGATCGGTGAGCCGGCTCAGCGGGATGTCCCCGTCCCCGACGCCGTCCGCGCAGACGCGGAAGCCGTGACCGCGCAGCGCGGTGACCGCGTCCAGCAGCGCCCCCCGCGGCACGTGCGTGTAGGGCGGGCCGATGTCGACCGTCACTTCCCACGGCAGTCGGCCCGCCTCGCGCACGGCGTCGTGCAGCGCGGCGAGGCCGCCGAGGTCGGCGAGGGTGCCGGCGAACACGTTCACGAACAGCGGGAGCAGCGTCTCCCTGCGGACCGCCGCCCGCACGGCCGACACCGCCAGCCGCAGGTCGAGTTCGGGATCGCGACGGGCCTCGGCCAGTACGTCGCCGCTCTCGGGGCGGGCCAGTATCTCCAGGCCCGCCACCGCGCCGGTCGTCAGGTTGACCACGGGTTGGAAGGCGAAGCGGAGACTGTCCGTCCAGGAGCTCACGGGAGCATGATGGCGCCGCACCACCCCGCCCAGGCGCAGTTCATGAGACGTTCACGCAGCATTTCGGAGCGGTCGCTCCCCGCTCGGCCGCCCGCGGAGCGCCGCGCGGTGTCCGTGTCCCGCGGACGGGGTGCTTCCCCGGCGCGGCCCACTCCTGATAGATGCAGGAGACATGACACGACTCTCCACCGCCGTCCGCGGTCTGGTCACCGCCCTCGCCGCCCTGCTCACCGCGACCGCCGCGGCCGCCCCCGCCCGGGCGGAGCCCGAGCCCCGAGCACCTGAGGACTTCGTGGCGCTGAACAGCGTGGACCCGACGATCATCCAGGAGATGCGCTACTTCACCCCGCACAACTTCGTGGGCGAGCGCGTCGACGGCTACCGGCAGCCGCTGTGCATCCTCACCCGCCCCGCCGCCGAGGCCCTGCACACCGCACAGCGCGCACTGCTGCGCCGGGGCTACTCCCTGAAGGTGTACGACTGCTACCGCCCCCAGCGCGCGGTCGACCACTTCGTCCGCTGGGCAAAGGACCTCGACGACCAGGCCATGAAGGCCGAGTTCTACCCCGACGTCGACAAGACCCGCCTCTTCGCCGACGGGTACATCGCGGAGAAATCCGGCCACAGCCGCGGCTCGACCGTGGACCTCACCCTCGTGGAACTGCCCGCGCGACCGACCCGGCCCTACCATCCCGGACAGCCCCTCACCCCCTGCTTCGCCCCACAGGACGAGCGGTTCCCCGACAACTCCGTCGACATGGGCACCGGATACGACTGCTTCGACACCCTCAGCCACACCCTCGACCCCCGTGTCCAGGGCCAACAGCGCGCCCACCGGCTCCTGCTGAAGAACACCCTGGAGGACCTCGGTTACGTGAACCTCGCCGAGGAGTGGTGGCACTACACCTTCAAGCCCGAGGCGTACCCGGACACCTACTTCGACTTCCCGGTGTCCCGCCGGGCCCTCACCGGCCACCACTGAACGACCTACCGGAGACGCCCCCCGAGTGATCGGATACAGTCGCGCGCGTGTCCGAAACTCAAGCCTCCGTTCCCAACTCCGCGCCGGACTCCCACTGTTCGAGCTGCGGCACGCCCTTCGGAGAGGGCGTCTCCGGCTGGCCCCGCACCTGCCCGGCGTGCGGCACCGTCGCCTACCGCAACCCGCTGCCCGTCGCCGTGGCCCTTCAGCCCGTGTACGACACGCAGGGCACCTCCCTGGTCGTCATCACCCGGACGATCGAGCCCGCGCGCGGCGGCACCGCCCTGCCCGGCGGCTACATCGACGACCGGGAGGACTGGCGCCACGCCGTCGTCCGTGAACTCCAGGAGGAGACCGGCATCGTCGCGGAGAGCCGCGACGTGCGGCTCGCCGACGCCATGAGCTCACCCGACGGACACCTGCTGCTGTTCGGGCTGCTTCCGGAACGTCCGGCGGAGGACCTGCCGCCCTCCGCCCCCACCGACGAGACCTCCGGGAGGCACCTGCTCCGCCGCCCCGAGGAACTCGCCTTCCCCCTGCACACCCTGGCGGTACGCGCCTGGTTCGAGGGCCGCTACATCTGCCCCTGAACGTGGCCCAGCCCGCGGACGCGCACCGGGCAGGACGGCTCACCCACACCGTCCCCGCACTCCCGCTCGACGACGATCCGCGGGCCCGACCACCGGACCGTGTAGCGCTCGATCTCCGGTTCCTCCCACCCGTCGCCGGCATCCGGCACGACCAGCCCGCCCCCGGTCCGCCCCCGTTCCGGAGCCCACACCTCCAGCTGCGGACCGCCGTCCTCCGCCCGCACCGGCAGCACGGCCCCCGCGCGGGCGAACACCGGTATCCGGCCCAGGGGCGCATCGACCAGCACCTGCCCCGGACCCGTGTACGCCCGCTCCGTCGCCGTGTCGTACCACCGTCCGCGCGGCAGCCGCACGGCCCGCCGGACCGCCCCCGGCTCCAGCACCGGCGCCACCAGCAGACAGTCACCCAGCAGGAAGGCGTCCTCGCAGTCGCGCACCGCCCGCTCCTCGGGCACCGACCACCACAACGGCCGCGCACACGGCGCCCCGGTACGCCGGGCGAGATGGGCCAGCGTCACGAAGTACGGCAGCAGCCGCCGGCGTTCGGCGAGCGCCGCGCGCGCGTGCTCCAGCACCTCGGCACCCAACTCCCACAACTCCCCGCGTCCCCCGCGCGGACCGGCGTGCGTGCGGAACAACGGCAGATACGCGCCCAACTGGAGCCGGCGCACCGACAACTCGGACGACGACTCCCCATCCGGACCACTGGAGTCCGGGCCCGCGTGGGGCACCCCGCACAGCCCCAGCCCCAGAACCAGGGCCAGCGACGCGCGCAACCCGTCCCACCCCGCCACCGCCTCGCCCGTCCACGCTCCGCCGTGACGCTGCATACCGGCCCACCCGGAACGCGAGAACACGAACGGCCGCTCGTCCGGCGCCGGCCCCCGCAGCCCCTCGTACGCCGCCCCGGCCATGCACAGCCCGTACACGTTGTGCGCCTCACGATGGTCGCCGCCCCGCCCGTCCAGGGCGTGCCGCGCCGACCGCGGCAGCGTCGGCTCCCCGAACGCCGTGGACGACGTCGGTTCGTCCGAGGTGTGCCACACACCCGAGAACCCCTGAGCCAGCCGCTCCGCGTACAGCCCGCCCCACCACTCCCGCACGCCCGCGTGCGTGAAGTCCGGGAACACCGCCTCCCCGGGCCAGGAGACCCCCCGCACCACCTCACCGGAGGCATCCCGCACGAACGCGTCCCGGCCCGCCCCCTCGTCGTACAGGGCGGTGCCGGGCGCCGTACCGACCGCCGGAGCGACGACCGACACCAGCCGGACCCCCTCGCGCCGCAGCTCCTCCGCGAGGACCGGCAGCTTGGGGAACCGCTCCTGGTCGACCGTGAACACCCGACGGGAGTCGAGGTGGCCGGCGTCCAGGTGCACGGCGTCGAGCGGCAGCCCGTGTTCGAGGTGCCCCGCGACGACCCGTCGGACCTCGTCCTCACCGCCCGAACCCGCGAGCGCGTGCTGGTGGCCGAGCGCCCACGCGGGCGGCAGCGCCGGCGCACCGGTGAGCGACGCCCAGGCGAGCAGCACCCGCGCGGGGGTGCCCACCATCACCCAGCAGCGCAGCGGGCCACCGTCCATCCGCAGCTCACTCACCCCGTCCCGGTCGTGCCCGGAACCGGCGCCCTCCGCACCCTCCCGCACCGTCACGCTGCCGTCCCACGGGTTGTCGTGGAACACCAGATGCGTGCCCGCGTCGGCCACCACCAGCTGCACCGGCATCGTGATGTGCAGCGGATCGTCACCGGGCCCGAAGGCACGCCCCGGGTCGGTGTTCCACAAGCGGTACGTGCCGTCCCGCAGCCGGGGCCCCGACGCACGGCCCCCGAGCCCGAAGAAGCGGGCGTCCGCCGCCACCTCCGACCGCAGCATCCAGCGCGCGGCGCCACCGCCGACCGGCTCCCACCACCGCGGCGGCAGATCGCGCCGCAGCGTCACACCCCCGGGGGTGAGCACCTCCACCGCGCCCTGCCGTGACACCACGACCGTCACCCGCCCGGCCACCACGCGCCAGCCGCCCTCCTTGTCCGGCTCCAGCGCGGCCCGGGGATCCGGGTCGGGGCAGCGGCCGGCCAGCGCGTAGGACGGCTCGGGAGCCGCCCCGTCCCAGCCCCAGAAGACGGCACCGTTCACCGCGACGAAGATCCGCAGCTCCGAGCGGCCGAACCTGATCAGCCCGCCACCCGGCCCCGGCTCCACCTCCGTGACCGTCCCGGGCACCCGGGCCCGCTCCGGCCCCCGCGGCGGCAGCCCGGTGGCGTCCGCCCGCCGCCTGCGCCACGCTGCACGTACGGCACGCAACCCCTGAGCCGCCCCCACCGAACCGACCGCCTTCACAGAACGCACCAGGTCACGACCGTCCATGGTGCTCACCCTGCCATCGACAGCGCCCGGGGAGCGGGTCGTTCAACTGCCGTTCACCCGTGACCGCGCCACATCTTCACGCCAGGGACTATGTGGGGGGCACCCTGGTGCAGAAGTCGATCACGTGGCATCGTCCCTGTCAGCCGCGTCACGCGCACACCCCAGCCCGTGCGCGGAGGACGCACACGACGCGCACAGTCCGGGAGCCGCCCCATGTCGACCACGAACCCCCAGCCGCTCTGGCAGCCGGATCCGGAACAGATCGCCCAGGCACGGATCACCGAGTTCCAGGCCTGGGCCGCCGCCCACCACGGCGCCCCCGCCGAGGGCGGCTACGCGGCACTCCACCGCTGGTCCGTGGACGAGCTGGACACCTTCTGGAAAGCGGTCACCGAATGGTTCGGCGTCCGCTTCTCCACCCCCTACGCGCACGTCCTGGGCGACCGCTCGATGCCCGGCGCCCAGTGGTTCCCCGGCGCGACCCTGAACTACGCCGAGCACGCCCTGCGCGCGGCGGACTCCCGCGCGGACGAACCGGCCCTCCTGCACGTCGACGAGACCCACGACCCCCGCCCCGTCACCTGGGCCGAGCTGCGCCGCCAGGTCGGCTCCCTGGCCGCCGAACTGCGCTCCCTCGGCGTGCGCCCCGGCGACCGCGTCAGCGGCTACCTCCCGAACATCCCGCAGGCCGTCGTCGCCCTCCTCGCCACCGCGGCCGTGGGCGGCGTGTGGACCTCCTGCGCACCCGACTTCGGCGCCCGCAGCGTCCTCGACCGCTTCCAGCAGGTCGAACCCGTCGTCCTGTTCACCGTCGACGGCTACCGCTACGGCGGCAAGGAGCACGACCGCCGCGAGGTCGTCGCCGAACTGCGCCGCGAGCTGCCCACCCTGCGCGCCGTCGTCCACATCCCCCTGCTCGGCACCGAAGCGCCCGACGGCGCGCTGGACTGGGCAGCCCTCACCTCCGCGGACACGGAACCGGTCTTCGAGCAGGTCCCCTTCGAACACCCCCTGTGGGTGCTCTACTCCTCCGGCACCACGGGACTGCCCAAGGCGATCGTCCAGTCCCAGGGCGGCATCCTCGTCGAACACCTCAAGCAGCTCGGACTCCACTGCGACCTGGGCCCCGAGGACCGCTTCTTCTGGTACACCTCGACCGGCTGGATGATGTGGAACTTCCTCGTCTCCGGCCTCCTGACCGGAACGACGATCGTCCTGTATGACGGCAGCCCCGGCTTCCCGGACACGGGCGCCCAGTGGCGGATCGCCGAACGCACCGGAGCCACCCTCTACGGCACCTCCGCCGCCTACGTCATGGCCTGCCGCAAAGCCGGCGTGCACCCCTCGCGCGACTTCGACCTCTCGAAGGTCAAGTGCGTCGCCACCACCGGATCCCCCCTGCCCCCCGACGGCTTCCGCTGGCTGCACGACGAGTTCGCCGAGAACGGCGCCGGCCTGTGGATCGCCTCCGTCAGCGGCGGCACGGACGTCTGCTCCTGCTTCGCCGGAGCCGTCCCCACCCTCCCCGTCCACATCGGCGAGCTCCAGGCCCCCGGCCTGGGCACCGACCTCCAGGCCTGGGACCCCAGCGGAAACCCGCTGGTCGACGAGGTCGGCGAACTCGTCGTCACCAACCCCATGCCGTCCATGCCGATCCACTTCTGGAACGACCCCGACGGCAGCCGCTACCACGACAGCTACTTCGACACCTACCCCGGCGTCTGGCGGCACGGCGACTGGATCACCATCACCCCCCGCGGCTCCGTCGTCATCCACGGCCGCTCCGACTCCACGCTCAACCGCCAGGGCGTCCGCATGGGATCCGCCGACATCTACGAAGCCGTGGAACGGCTCCCCGAGATCAGGGAGTCCCTCGTCATCGGCGTCGAACAGCCCGACGGCGGCTACTGGATGCCCCTGTTCGTCCACCTGGCACCCGGAGCCACCCTCGACGAGCACCTGCTGAACCGCATCAAGCAGACGATCCGCGAGCAGCTCTCACCCCGCCACGTACCCGACGAGATCATCGAAGTCCCCGGCGTCCCGCACACCCTCACCGGCAAGCGCATCGAGGTCCCGGTCAAGCGACTCCTCCAGGGCACCCCGCTGGACAAGGCGGTCAACCCGGGATCCATCGACAACCTCGACCTCCTCGCCTTCTACGAGGACCTCGCCCGCAAGCGCGCCTGAGCCCGCTCCCGGGCCTCCCGGGGTTCGCCAGCGTCTCCTCCCGCACCCGTTGTCAGTGCCGCCGATTACTGTGAGTGAGCATTGATCGACTGTGCACAGGGGGAGACATGGCGTACACCGACCACCGCACCTTGCGACGCGTCCTGCGCCGCGAAATCGTCGGCACCATCGGACTGCTGACCGACGAGCACGACTTCCGCGCCATGCGGCGCTACGACAGCTTCGTCTTCGACGACCACACCACCTACCTCAAACACGTGGAAGCCGTCCTCAGGACGCGCGCACTGCAGGGCAGCCACACCACGGTCGCGCTCTTCGACCCCGAGGACTACGCCGAGTTCTGCGCCAGGACCGGCCTCGACCCCGACAGCCCCACCAGCCGTACCCGGTACACGGCCGCACTCGCGTCCACCGGCCCCGCCGTCCCCTACGACGGCCGGCCACTGGCCGACCTCCTGCCGACCCTCGTCGACGAAGCGGTCCGCCAGGCGACCTGGGAGTACGCCACCATGCAGCTCGCCCGTCTCGGCGGCTGCGCCGTGTGCGGGGAGGACCTCGGCCGCGCCGCCTTCACCCGCGCCTCGTACCTGCTCGCCCGCGTCCTCGACACCGCGCCACCCGGCTTCCGGCACCTCGTGTGCAGCGTCTCCGGCCCGGCGGACACCCTCGTCGCCGTCCTGCACTCCGACGCCACCGACGGCCCCGGGGCACCGGACGAGGCAGAGGCCCTCGAGTTCACCACGGTCCTGGCGCTCGGCCTGGCCACCGGGAGCCCCGGCGGACTGGTCATGCGGATCAGCGAACCCGGCACACCCGACCGGGTCCACGGCTGGCGACTGCGCGCGTACGGCCTCGCCCCCCTCACCGCCGGGGAGGTCTTCGACGCGTACTGCACCGACGCCGAATCCGGGGACCTCATCCCACCGGAGTCCAACGTCGACTACTGCGCACCCCCCGACCTCGGAGAGGAGCCCCCGGGCCCGGCCCACCACCACTGAGCCGGGGCAGCGCGAAGAGGGGCGCCCCACCTCGGGTGGAGCGCCCCTCAGGGAAACCGATCACCGACCGGGCCCGGTCCGGCTACTCGCCCGACAGCACCGCCTGAGCGGCGTCACGGGCATCCGCGGCGCTGTCCGCCGCCCGCGCCGCGGCGGCGGCCCGCTCGCACTGCGCCAGCGTGACCTTCGCCAGTGCCGCCCGCACGTAGGGAATGGACGCCGCACCCATGGAGAGGGAGGTGACCCCCAGACCGGTCAGCACACAGGCGAGCAGCGGGTCGGACGCGGCCTCACCGCAGACACCACAGCTCTTGCCCTCGGCCTTCGCCGCCTCGGCGGACAGCGCCACCAGGTCGAGCAGCGCGGGCTGCCACGGATCCTGCAGCCGGGAGACCGCCCCCACCTGACGGTCGGCGGCGAAGGTGTACTGCGCGAGGTCGTTCGTGCCCAGCGACAGGAACTCCACCTCCTGCAGCACCGAGCGCGCCCGCAGGGCTGCCGACGGGATCTCGACCATGGCACCGAACTTCGCCCGGAGCCCCGCGTCCCGGCACGCGTCCGCGAAGGCCTTGGCATCGGCCCGGTCCGCCACCATGGGGGCCATGACCTCGAGGTAGACGGGCAGCCCCTCGGCGGCCTTCGCCAGCGCCGTCAGCTGCGTGCGCAGCACCGCAGGGTGGTCCAGCAGCGTCCGCAGACCGCGCACGCCCAGCGCCGGGTTCGGCTCGTCCGCCGGAGTGAGGAACTCCAGCGGCTTGTCCGCGCCCGCGTCCAGCACGCGCACGACGACCCGGCCCTCGGGGAACGCCTCGAGCACCTGACGGTAGGCGGCGACCTGCTTCTCCTCGGAAGGAGCCTTCTTGTCGTCGTCCAGGAACAGGAACTCGGTCCGGAAGAGACCGACGCCCTCGGCGCCCGCCTCGACGGCGGCCGCCACATCCGCCGGCCCACCGATGTTGGCCAGCAGCGGCACCTTGTGACCGTCGGCGGTCGCACCGGGCCCGGTCGACGCCGCGAGCGCCGCCCTGCGCTCGGCCGCGGCGGCCTCGAGCTGCGCCTTCTTCTCCTCGCTCGGGTCGACGAAGATCTCGCCGGTGCTGCCGTCGACCGCTATCAGCGTGCCCTCGGCCAGCTCGCCGGCACCGGGCAGCGCGACCACGGCCGGGACGCCGAGCGCGCGGGCGAGGATCGCGCTGTGACTGGTCGGCCCGCCCTCCTCGGTCACGAAACCGAGCACGAGCGTCGGGTCGAGCAGCGCCGTGTCCGCGGGCGCGAGATCACGGGCCACCAGGACATACGGTTCGTCGCTGTCCGGCACACCCGGCATCGGCACCCCGAGGAGCCGCGCGACGATACGGTTCCGCACGTCGTCGAGGTCGGCCACCCGGCCCGCGAGGTACTCACCGGCATTCGCCAGCAGCTCGCGGTACGCGGCGAACGCGTCGTACACCGCCCGTTCGGCCGTGCTGCCGACGGCGATGCGCCGCTCCACGTCGGCCATCAGCTCGGGATCCTGGGCCATCATGGCCTGCGCCTCGAGCACCGCCTGGGCCTCGCCCCCGGCAAGATTGCCGCGGGCCATCAGATCGGCCGCCACAGCCTCGACGGCCTTGCGGGCGCGCCCCTGTTCGCGTCCCGCCTCCTCGGCCGGGATCTGCTTGGCCGGCGGCTCCAGCACCGCCGTACCCATGTGCCGGACCTCGC